>NZ_JBNNTI010000018.1:0-75271 GCF_050278625.1 Viridibacillus sp. NPDC096237
GAAATAACCCACCAAGCCCAATTCCAAGTAAAATAGAAGGGATCCATGCTGTAGTCAATGGATATATCATGAGTGACAAACCTATTACCACAAAAACCTTAGGGGGAACAAACAGATGAAAAACTGGAAGTACTTCATGATGACATCAATCGTAGGCTCGGCACTTTTGTTAGGAGCATGTAGCAGTGACAAAGAAGAAGGAAGTAAAACGTCAAACAGCGGTGCTACTAGCCAAGAAACAAATTCTGGTGCAAGTGAGCAACTAGAAGGAAAAATCGCAGGAGACGGTTCTTCAACTGTAGCGCCAATCATGGAAGCGATCGTAGAGGAATATACAGCTGTTCAACCTAAAGTACAAGTTTCAGTAGGTGTCTCTGGAACTGGTGGAGGATTTGAGAAATTCATAGCAGGTGAAACTGATTTTTCAAATGCATCTCGTGAAATTAAAGAAGAAGAGGCTGCTAAGTTAAAAGAAGCAGGCATTGACTATACAGAAATGAAAATTGGCTATGATGGTTTATCTATCGTAGTAAATAAAGAGAATAATTGGATAGAAGATTTAACGGTTGATCAATTAAAACAAATTTGGACTGAAGATGGTAAAGAAAAGAAATGGTCTGATATCAATCCATCTTGGCCTAAAGAGAAAATCGTCTACTACTCACCAGGTACTGACTCAGGAACATATGACTACTTCGATGAAGTTATTTTAGACGGTAAAGATTTAGCAAAAAAAGCAACTCTATCAGAGGATGATAACGTACTAGTAAAAGGTGTTACAGGCGATAAAAATGCTATCGGATACTTCGGTTACGCTTATTACTTAGCGAATAAAGATAATCTTAAAATCGTAAAAGTAGGCGGAATTGAGCCAACAAATGAAACAATCAAATCTGGTGAATACTCACCGCTATCTAGACCGCTATTCACCTATGTGAAGAATAGCGCAGTAAAAGAAAATGCAGCATTCTATAACTTTATGAAATACGCTCTTGAAAATGCTGGTGATATGGCAGAAGCTGTAGGCTATGTTAAAACACCAGACGAAGATTACAAAAAAGACTTAGATGCATTAGAAGGCTTGAAATAATCACTAAAGCTAGGGGAGCGAGTAGCAAAACGCTACCTGCTCCCATTTTTACTGAAGGGGGACTTCAAATTGGCTTTAAAAGAATCGACGGAGAAGCTGTCTGTTCAAGATTTAATCGCACAATCACGAGGTAAGGGATCAAAAAAAATGATAGAGAAAGTGATGCCAAACTTATTATTCATCACTGCTCTAATCTCAGTTTTAACAACGTTTGGTATAGTCTTTACGCTCATTTTTGAAACGTTTGAATTTTTTAAGGAAGTACCTATCCTTGATTTCTTATTTGGAACGGAATGGCTCCCATTCTCTGGAAAGGAGCCAATGTACGGTATCTTGCCACTTATCTTAGGAACATTAAAGGTAACTGTTATTGCAGTTTTAGTAGCTGTTCCACTAGGTATTGCAGCAGCAATCTACCTTAGTGAATATGCAAGTGATCGTACACGACGCGTGATTAAACCAATACTAGAAGTGTTAGCAGGTGTTCCGACAATTGTTTATGGATTTTTTGCTCTGACATTTGTTACACCTATGTTACAAGAACTGATTCCAGGACTGAAAATCTTCAATGCACTAAGTCCGGGAATTGTCGTAGGTATCATGATTTTACCGATGATTGCATCGCTTTCTGAAGATGCAATGACATCTGTACCAAATGCGATGCGAGAAGGTGCTCTAGCACTTGGTTCAACAAAACTAGAAGTAGCATTAAAGATTGTTTTACCAGCAGCATTATCAGGGATATTGGCTTCGGTAGTACTTGCGGTGTCTCGTGCAATCGGTGAAACAATGATCGTATCTCTTGCTGGAGGTGCAACGCCTACATTTGACTTTAGCGTGACGGATTCAATCCAAACGATGACCGCATATATTGTTCAAGTTTCGACAGGTGATGCAGGTTATGGAACTACGATTTACTACTCAATTTACTCAGTAGGATTTACATTATTCATCTTCACGTTGCTAATGAATCTACTCGCACATTTCATTTCAAAACGCTTTAGGGAGGAATACTGATGGTGAAATATGTTGATCATACGCAAGTTGTGAAACGCATGAATGGACGACTAGTTGTAAACAAGCTTTTGAAAACAGTCTTCCTCCTAGCAACACTTTTTGCCTTAGCAACGCTTGGGGTTTTAGTTTACCGTATGTTTGATCAAGGTTGGGGTTATTTAACGGCAGATTTTATTTCAAACTTTGCTTCTAGGTTCCCAGAAAAAGCAGGGATAAAGGCTGCACTTGTTGGTTCCATCTTTTTAATGTTAGTTGTGGCACCAGTTTCTCTATTCCTTGGGGTAGGAACGGCTATTTATTTAGAAGAATATGCGAAGCAAAATAAAATAAATGCTTTCATCCGCATGAATATCTCAAATTTAGCAGGAGTTCCTTCTATTGTATTCGGGTTACTCGGTTTAACGATTTTTGTTCGCTCGCTCGCTTTAGGAAAAAGTGTATTAGCAGCAGGACTTACGATGAGTTTGCTTATCTTACCGGTCATTATCGTAGCATCACAAGAAGCGATTCGATCTGTACCAAAGGAATTACGGGAAGCATCATACGGTATGGGTGCGACAAAATGGCAAACCATTTTAAAAATAGTCTTACCATCTGCGGTGCCGGGAATTTTAACAGGAAGTATTTTGGCGCTATCACGAGCTATAGGTGAAACTGCTCCTCTTGTTGTGTTAGGTATTCCAGTGATTGTACATTTCTTACCGAATGGCATTTTGAGCGAATTCACTGCTTTACCAATGCAAATCTTTGACTGGGCAAAACGCCCGCAAGAGGAATTTCAATATGTCGCAGCGGCCGGTATTCTAGTCTTGATGACATTCTTGGTCATCTTAAATTCCATTGCCGTCTTTATTCGAAATAAATTTCAGCGTCGTTATTAAAAACTAGGGGGCTTCAATGATGGTTAAACTTCCAGTAAATGAAGTATATGAAACAAAAGGGAAAAACTTAAAAGTAATATTAAACGAAGGCAAACGAACGGTGTATCATTCTAAAAACTTGAATTTATGGTACGGCGAGCATCATGCCTTAAAAGATATAAATCTAGAAATGAAGGAAAATGAAGTAACGGCCATTATTGGGCCGTCTGGTTGTGGTAAATCAACGTATATAAAAACGTTAAATCGTATGGTAGAGCTTATTCCATCTGTTCGTACAGAAGGTAAGATTTTATATCGTGAGCGTAATATTCTAGATAACAAATACCAAGTTGAAGAGTTACGCACTAAAGTCGGTATGGTATTCCAAAAACCAAATCCATTTCCAAAATCTATTTACGATAACATTGCTTATGGTCCTCGTATACATGGTATTAAAAATAAGAAAATCCTTGATGAAATTGTGGAAAAAAGCTTACGTGGTGCAGCGATATGGGATGAAGTTAAGGATCGTCTGAACCAAAATGCATATGGGTTATCAGGTGGGCAACAACAACGTATTTGTATCGCAAGATGTCTTGCAATTGAACCAGATGTTATTTTAATGGATGAGCCAACGTCAGCACTAGATCCGATTTCTACATTAAAAGTAGAAGAGCTAGTGCAGGAATTAAAAGAAAACTATTCGATTATTATTGTGACACATAATATGCAACAAGCAGCGCGTATTTCTGATAAAACGGCATTCTTCTTAAATGGAGAAGTTATTGAATATGCGGCTACGAACCATATTTTCTCTACACCAACGGATAAAAGAACTGAAGATTATATTTCTGGTCGATTCGGTTAAGGAGGAATAGTATAGATGACGGTTCGTGAAAAATTTGAAAATGATTTAAAGCGAGTGCAAGGTCTCATGTTAGATTTATGCCACATGTCCATTTATGCTTTGGAGAAATCAGTTGAGGCTCTTTTTGACCAAGATATAGATGCAGCATTACTATTAATAGATCAAGATCGTTTTATTAACAGGTTAGAGGAACATTTAAATGATGAAGTCATTTTATTAATCGCCAAACAACAACCTGTCGCGACTGATTTACGTCGCTTAATTGTCATGATTAAAGCCGCTTCTGATATGGAGAGAATTGGGGATTATGCTGTGAATATTGCCAAAGAGACAATTCGTCTTGGCGATACGAAAGTGGTTTATCCTACAGAGAAGATTGCTCAAATGCGTGATCAAGCAATTGCTATGTTAAAAAATATGGTACAAGCATTTATCGAAGAAGATATGAATAAAGCAAAGGAAATTGCGCTCTTAGATGATCAAATCGATGCTTTATATGGAGAGGCAATTGTTGAAATCCTTAATACGCCGACAGAAAATATGAAAGATATTGGCCAAGTTGCTCAGCTATCATTTGTTTGTCGTTATTTAGAGCGTTCGGCCGATCATGCCACTAATTTAGCAGAGTTGTTATTTTACCTAGTAAAGGGTAAACATTATGAATTAAATCAATAGCCAGTTCATATCAAAAAGCAAGCTGACTAACTTGTCTGCTTGCTTTTTGATATCGTTATTCTAAAAGTACTTCTATTATGAAAGTTCGATTGGATAAAATTCGACCTTTTTAACTTGATACCTATTTTGTTTCAATTCGTAGGAAATATGAAAGCTACCTATATATCCACCAACCGGGGTAATTTGCGCGCCTAGAATAGCGGTCAATTCATTATCCAAAACTTTAAAGCGAATTAAATTGCCTGTGACGATATCTGGAAATAAGTTTTTAGGGGCAATATCTAATTTATCGATTTTAATAACGTTTTTTTTATTTCCTATAGTAATAATTGCTTCTGATTTTGTTATATCTGTTTCTACAGTTTTTAGAAGGGTGCTCATTGGGTTATCAACGGATACTTCTCTGTAAACATCGCCGATATTGGTTTTAGTTTTATGAAGTACATGGACATTTTGGTGAATAATCCTAGAACCATAACTCGTTGTTAATATTATTATTAATTCTTTTTCTCCATTTTGATTGATATCATTATAAATAAGTTGTGGGCTATACGCCTCGTTAGATACATTCTTCCAAAAAGGAAAATACTGAACTGCACCATTCACGTCTAATCTGAACTTTTCTAAATGTCCTTTTCTCTCGGTAGCGTATAAATTAACATTCACATCTGGTGATTTTCCGACAACTAGTTCTTTTGCTCGATGATTAAAGGCTTTGGTCGTTAGCGGAACTAGAATAACTAACATAATGAAAAATAAAGAGAGCTTTTTTATCAGCCTATCCCTAATATACTCCTCCACTTCAATTGCATTTGAATAGTATGGATAGAATGTCCTTTAATATTTATAAGAAAATGCAATTTCAATGTCATTCATATTTTCCTCATGCTCTTTCTAATTTCCGAACAAAATGAAATGAGACTTTAAATAGAAGAATGCCCATTAAGTTAATTTTACACTTAATGGGCATTCTTCTATTTAGATAATTTTATTAATTACTATACATGCAGTTATTTACTACGGGTAATTTTCTTGACGATTTCAGCAGTACTCATTTTGACGTTTATATCGTAAGAGCCAATTTGAAGATTAGATGCCTTGTCGTTTTTGATGACATAAAGCTCAAAGTCACCAGCGTCTTTGATCATACCGGCTTTCTCTAGAGCTGAACTTACTTCTGAAGTACCCATGCCTTTTTTGATAACGAGTGTAAAAGACTTTACTGATTTCTTAGCTGAAGCATTTACAGCTACGGTATTATTTTTTAATGCACTGTAATCTGTTTGGATTTTAGCAAGCTGTTCTTTTGCTTCCGCTGCTTCTTTATTGATCGCCTTTAGTTCGTCTTTTTTAATAAGGATAGTACCTTTAGGAACATTAATATTTGCAGCTTCCGTGTTAGCATCTTGTGTTAAGAAATCCGCGAAAGCAAAACTAGCACCCGCTACAAAAAGAGCGATGCCAAATGCTCTGATGGATGATTTTCTCATACGCGACTGCCTCCACTTTGAAGGACTTCTTGAACTTGCTCTATTGATAGAGAAGAGCGCTTACTAATTTCTGGGATAGTATAGCCCTGTTTATGTAGCGTCTGCACTTGACTGACAATAATTTGATGAATACGAATACCTTTAGTGGGTGCAATTACCGGAGACGCTGTTTTTTTAGGTTTTCCTATCAATTTTGGCTCTAATAATAATTCTTCCTCAATTACTTTTAAGCGACGCTTTAATTGATGTGTTTCTTGATAAAAATTAAGAGAAAGTTCTTCAACATCTCCCTCGATTTGTGTCGAATGATCTTTGATGAAAAACGAAGCGATTATTACGATAATCCCAATAATCATTAATATAGATGATAATTCCAAAATCCTTCACCTCAATAGGTTTAAATAGTTGTGATTCTATTTTATCATAAAGTAGTCCATAATACTCCCACTCATGAAACAGTATCCCACGTTTAGCCATGGATTAGACGAAATTTCCAAAAGAAATGACAGTAGATTTTTTTCGAAGTTATGATATAATAAATTAGTCGTATAAATCATGCTCACTAAAGACATTTTATTCTTGATATAGAGTGGGAGGGGTAAAGATGCGCGTTAATATTACATTAGCTTGCACTGAATGTGGCGAACGTAACTACATTTCTAAGAAAAACAAGCGTAACAATCCAGAACGTCTTGAATTGAAAAAATATTGCTCTCGTGATAAGAAGAACACTCTTCACCGTGAAACGAAGTAATAACTGTTGCCAAAACCACGAGTGGTTTTGGCTTTTTCCGTTCTATGGACTAAAAAGGAGTGAACCCCTTGGATAAAAAAACACTACGTCAAGATATGAAAGCACAGCTTGCCCAAATGTCAGGAGCACAATATAATACAAACTCTTTGCAAATTCACGATCAATTATTAAGAGAATCTTCTATTAAAAAAGCAAAAATAATTGGGTTAACCATATCTGCCTTTCCTGAAGTGAATACAATGCCGTTAATTGAAAAACTCTGGTCACAAGGCAAACGAGTAGCGGTTCCTAAATGTGAACCTAAAACACGTGCTATGATATTCTATGAAATTACATCATTCGATCAATTAGAGACGGTCTATATGCAACTGAAAGAGCCAATTTCTGCTTTAACAAAAGAGATGTCAAAGGAAGAAATCGATTGTTTGATTGTTCCGGGTGTTGTATTTGATCCGTTTGGTTATCGTGTTGGCTTTGGTGGCGGTTACTATGATCGGTATTTAGCCAATTACAACGGTGAACGAATCACTTTAGCATTTGCTTTGCAGCTCATACATAAAGTACCGACAGATCAATTTGATTTACCGGTGCATAAAATAATTACTGAGACAAGCATTATTAATTGTCTTGAAAATCGAAAGGAGTCACAATCAGTCGATGAAAACAGTATATGATGTGATGCAATTTTTGAAACGCTTTGGTACATTTATTTATACAAAGGATCGAATTGCGGATTTAGAACTAATGGAGGATGAGATCCGAGAACTCTACTCTTCACATTTAATAGACATAAAGGATTACCAAATGGCTTTGGTAATTTTACGCCAAGAAATTTCGAAAGAGAAAAGGAATAGACAATAAATGTAATAAAGTGGTAGAATATATTTTCTACTACTTTTTTAAAAGTTAATGAAACTTTTACATGACTCATCCGTCTAATAAAGAGTCGGTAATAAAAGCGAGAAATTGGCTATATAATATTGGATGTAATAATTAGATGTAACATTTTTGTTGCGTTGTTGTAAAAAAAGGATTATGATATATTTTGTTTCTTTCATATATGAAACTAAAATTGTAAAGAAAGAAAGTAGGAGGATGTATAGGAATGAATTTTAAAAAAGTACCTAAACATTCAATTTTGGCTTTTGCGATTCTGGCCACTTGGATTAAAACGTATATAACCTATCAAACAAGTTTTGATATGAAAATTGAAAATACAATGCAACAACTAATTTTGTTTATCAACCCACTTAGTTTCTTGCTGTTTATATTTGGGTTATCTTTATTCTTCAAAACTGCAAAAGCGCGTAATCGTTATTTAATAATTACAAGTAGTATACTAGCAATTATTTTATATGCTAACGTAGCAGTGTATCGATTCTTTGATGACTTTATAACATTACCAATGCTGTTCCAAACTAATAATTTTGGTGATCTAGGAAACTCTGCATTATCTTCAATGTACTTTACCGATGTTTTCTACTTTACTGATGTTATTTTGTTAATATTAGCAATTAAGTTTTTACCTGTTGCTAAAGAATTTTTCGAAGTTAAACCAAAAATACGTCGTACGTATTTTGTCTTATCATGTGCAATGTTATTCTTAAACCTAGGTTTAGCTGAAACAGAACGTCCACAGTTATTAACACGTAGCTTTGACCGTGAAATTTTAGTAAAGAATATTGGTACTTACAATTACCATTTATATGATATTTACATCCAATCAAAATCACATGCGCAACGTGCATTAGCTGATGGTAGTGAGTTAACAGAAGTAACAAACTACGTAAAATCAAATCAAGCTAAAGCAGACGATAAAATGTTTGGAATTGGAAAAAAACGAAACGTCATTATTATTTCAGTTGAATCAACCCAAAATTTTGTTATTAATAATACAATGAATGGTCAAGAAATTACACCATTCTTAAACTCTTTAACAAAAGATAAAGATACATTCTACTTCGATAATTTCTATCACCAAACTGGTCTTGGAAAAACGTCGGATGCTGAATTTATTGTTGAAAACTCATTATTCGGAACAGGTCGAGGTGCTGTTTTTTTCACAAACAGTGGGAACACATTCAACTCAATGGCTGAACGTTTAAATGGTGAAGGCTACTATACTTCAGTGCTTCACTCAAATAACAAAAGCTTCTGGAACCGTGATATGATGTATCATGCATTTGATATTAAAAAGTTCTATGACATTGATTCATTTGATGTAAATGACGATAATACCGTTAACTGGGGATTAAAAGATATTCCGTTTATGGAACAGTCAGTAGATATTATGAAAACAATGCCACAACCTTTTTACACACGTATGTTAACTTTAACTAACCATTACCCATTCACTTCTGATAAAGAGGATCAATTGATTGAACCTTATACATCTGGAGATGGTACTGTTGACCGTTATTTCCAAACAGTACGTTACACAGACGAAGCAATTAAAAAGCTGTTTAATGATTTAAAGGAAAAAGGTTTATATGATAATTCAATTATCGTAATGTATGGTGATCACTATGGTATTTCAGAAAACCATAATAAAGCGATGGAAAAATATTTAGATAAAGAAATCACACCACTTGAAACAGCACAATTACAACAAGTACCATTCTTCGTGCATATTCCTAACTCAGGTGTTGGTAAAGTAATGCATGACGTATCGGGTCAAATGGATATTCGACCAACAATTTTACACTTATTAGGTGTTGATACATCTAATGACTTACAATTAGGTGCAGATTTATTCTCGAAAGACCATGAAGATTTCGTCACATTCCGTGATGGTCGTTTTGTAACTGATAAGTTGGTTTATGCTGGTGAAGTTTGTTACGATAAAGAAACTGGAGAGAAAACGGATCAAGCAAAATGTGAACCATTTATCGAAAGGGCAAATAAGAAATTAGAATACTCCGACCGTATTATTAATGGTGATTTACTTCGCTTTTATGATGAAAAAACTGGAGCTCTAAAATCAAAATCAGAAGAAACTAAATAAATTCTATTTGAAAACCTACATGAATCTATTCATGTAGGTTTTTTTCATTAAATCCATATTTTTCTACATATGACGAAACCTTTTTAGTTTATAATCGTATAATAGATAGGTGAAGAGGAGGCACAATATGAAAAAAATTATTATATATCTAGTCCTCGCTTGTGCCATTTTCCTAGTTGGGTGTAATAAAAAAGAAGGTTCACAACCAAATTTAGATGATTCAAATAACCCTGAAGCGGTTGAGAAAAAAAGGGTTGCATCAGAAGTTCTTGATTATTCTATGAAAACAGAAGATTTACATAGTATTGTTGGATTTCTATCTGAAACAACGATTTTGTATGTTGCTTATGAATCAGACAATTTCCATCTAGTAACTTATAATTTAATTACAGGTGACAAAGAGACGATTTATTCAGAAAAGGACCAAATTATCCAAGTGATGATTCACCCTTCTAAAAAGCAAATTATCGTTCAATCTTCAGCAAACTCCTCATCTGCAACAGTTAAGATGATTTCGTTAAAAGGGGACGTCCTTCATAATGTCAATATTCTATCCTCTGAGTTGTCAATTATGTGGAATCCTAACAACCCTCAATTAGTCGCCTTTACAGCATTTCAAGGAGATTTCTCGTACCAATGTTATGTCTTTGATGGTGAACAAGAAAAGTTGCATGAGATAGATCCAAGTAATCCGTTTTTAGTTTGGCAATCCGATGATATTTTACTGTATAACCGTTGGACAGCTCGTCAGCTTAATGGAGGTAAAATAGTAGAATTGAATTGGAAGACTGGTCAGGAACAACCGACTGATTTGAAAAAAGTAGTCTATTTAGATACGGACAAGGATGCTAGATTAACAGTTCAAATTGATTTTGAAACAGAACAGTTTTCTTATTTACTAAAAAACAAAAATAAGGAAGTCACTTGGCAAGCACCTGCTTTAAGTAATTATTCACAATGGTTTGTACCAGATTTAGTTTGGTTAAAGGATCAATCAATGATATCTATTGTACCAACTGAAGGTGGTTTGCTGGATAATTATTCCGGGAAATTTAAGTTAATGAAAGTTTCAGAAGAGAAAGTAGAAGAGCTAATAACACTTGATGAGTATGCAATGATAAGTTGCTCTCCTAAAGGCTCACTTTGTTTATATGGCAATGATTTAGAACAAGTTATGTCGTTTGAACCTTTTAAAAAGAAAAAATGGTTAACCCTTGAATAGAAGACAAAAAAAAGCTGTGGTATAAAAACCACAGCTTTTGTTGTCCCACTTAGTATTAGTGAAGAGTTGGTGGGTAACCTTGATTTAAGACAGTCATAAATACGAACCATCCAAACACTACAAATGCAGCAAAGTTAAAAGCAATTCCTAGAATGCTTTTTTCTTTGATAGCTTGTACAGTGCCAACTAGACCTAGAATTGCGACTAGGCCAAAAATAACCATTAATAAGTTCAATATAGACACTCCTTTCGACATCCGAAAATGAATGCCGCAAACAATATTCCTCTTCTATTGTAAAGCTAATTGGTACGTTTGTCGAGGTTAAAAAGTGACGGATATTTGAACGAACGATGACAGTGTATGTATATCATTTCGTTGCGAAATCTGTATAATATAGTGGAGGTGAAATGAATGTTAAATATTCGAACATATACATTAGGACCAGTGCAGACGAACTGCTATATTATTTCAAATAAACAAAAAGAATGTCTTGTGATTGATCCAGGTAGTGAAGGCGAGAGACTTGTACAGCAATTAAGAACATTGAATTTACGTCCGTTGGCTATTTTGTTAACACATGCTCATTTTGATCATATTGGTGCTGTGGATGCTGTAAGAGATGCTTTTAAAGTACCTGTTTATGTACATAAGGCGGAAACTGATTGGTTACTAGATCCAATGAAAAATGGTTCTGGCCGTTATGCTGAATTGCCAAATATCACAGCGCGTCCTGCAGATCATGTGATTGATCAACCGCAAGAATTAACTATAGGACAGTTTGAATTTGAAATTGTGCACACTCCAGGTCATTCTCCAGGCAGTATATCATTTATATTCAAAGATGAAGGATTTGCAATTGTTGGTGATACATTATTTCAAGGGAGTGTAGGTCGCACAGATTTATTAGGTGGTAATGAAAAATTGTTATTAAAGTCTATCCATGATAAATTGTTATCGTTAGATGAGGATTTAATCGTGTATCCAGGTCATGGTGACGCTTCTACTGTTGGAACTGAGATGGAGCAAAATCCATTTTTGAATGGGTTTTTGTAAAAGCTTAAGTACTGAAATTAAGAAGACCGATTTGTAAGTAAAAACCTTACTAGTCGGTTTTTTTGTATTTTTTTAGTACAGTAATGAATATCAATAAATGAAAAGTGTTTGTAACTACTGTTAAGTATAAGTTTGAATGATTTATGATTATAAACAATTAGTGGATTTTTCAAAATGCATGGCCAATTTATTGCTTTTTGGAGAGAAGAGAGCAAGGCTCCAAATATGAGTAAACTAGAAAGAATGGCAAAAAAAGAATCATGCATTATTCTTAAAGGAAGCTAATTATCAGTGGGTTCTTTTTAATGAAAATGATGCATTACGTGGTATGGAATAATTTGTTTTACAGATGAAAGGAACAATGAAAAAGTTTAAAGGTATGGTTATTGACATACGAGTAATAATCAAGCTGAGGTATTTTACGAACTATTGATAAAACGAGTTGGGGAATTAGTTTCAAGACTATTTACAATTGAATAATGATGCTTATAAGGAAATAGTTGAGTACATTAATTAATGGAGAAAAGTCATGAATCATTAATTGTTAAAATTTATTTTACAGTATAGGGTACTGCTTAAGCCTAGAAAATATCGAATATAAAGACGTAAATATTCTGTTAAATAACAAATGATTGAGTTAGCGCAACAAACATCCGGGTTAGCGCAACAAATATCCGAGTTAGCGCAACAAACATCCGGGTTAGCGCAACAAACATCCGAGTTAGTGCAACAAACATCTAAGTTAGCGCAATAAACAAATGTATGTATAGGTTTTTCACTAATTGACGGGTCTCCTTCAGCTTTTAGGTGCATAAAAAAAAGAGGCTATGGAGGCCTCTTAAATAGAAGATATTAATCTTCTTCATCTAGGGGATGTTTCTCACCATATATATGGAGAGGGTTAAAGTTAAGCTACAACTATAATTATAACAATCATTAATAAGGTGTCAATAGTGAAAATGCACAAAATAAAAAAGACAGCTTTGAGACTGTCTTTTCTATTTACTATTAATGTCCAGCACCTGCAACATGAATGAATGTAGTATAGTACGAGAAGCCTGCGAAGAAAACTGTTAAGTAAGCACCGAAGATGTACATATACATACGTTCTGTTAGGTTTAAATATCCTAATAGAAGGAAAAACCCTGTGTTAGCTAAGAATAATAGTGAAACTTCTGGCATATCACCTAAATAAAACATAACTGCGAAAATCCCTGTCCAGAAGCCCATTACTTTATACATATTATCCATGTATGATTCCCTCCTTTTGCGACGACACAATAATCTCTTATCCATTATAAATGATTTGAAACCAACATGTAAACCGCAACTTAGGTTAACTTTGTGACAAAGCCGTGTAAAAATTAAATATCAATTCGATATGTACAGTATTTACAGCTTTCGACCATGCTATCAATTTGACCGAATTCTTGTACATCAAATAAGTATTCAAATTGGCCTTTTAAAAATGATTCATGCAAGTCACAAACTAGTGTTGCTTGTTTCTCGATTTGACTATGGAAAGGACAATTGTATACTGCAAAATTGATTGTTTTTCCATCGGGCTTATCGAGAATTATTGGAACATAACCAATTAATGAGGCTGCTTCTGTAATAATTTCTACTCGCTCATCAAATGATAAGAGCGATTTGTCCCTTTGGTGTTTAGATAAAATTGATTGAATTTGTTCGGCACCTTTTTTGTAACAAATCTTTTTACCAATAGTATTAGCATCTTCACCTAGTTCTATAATTATTTCTAGAACCCAACCTAACAATTCTTCATAATTTCGTTGAGGGAAAGTTAGAGCGACTCCATTAGAAACCGCTTTATATTTTCTTCCAGGACGTCCACCCCTTCCAGTTTTTTCATATTCAGACGTAATGACATCTATTTCGTTTAATTTCGTTAAATGAAGGCGTGCTACGTTTGGATGAATTTGAAAGTGGTCGGCGATGTTTTGTACTGAGAAAGAATCTTTTTCTTGTAACATGTATTGATAAATTGAAAATCTTGTTTCATCTGCTAGTGTACTTGTAATTTTTAATGGATGTAACATGAAAAGGTTCCACCTCCTGTATAGTTATCTTTTATTATAAAACAATATGAAATATCCACCAGTATAAAAACTGATAAATATAAAAAAATAAGTAGAATAATGTAAATTAGTGAAAGGTTATTAGTCTTTTTTCATTGAAATTTCATTTTTAGCTAGTAGAAAAGCTTTGAAATTGAGTTTTGAGCACTTTCAACAGTGTACAATATTAATTTGAATAATTGTATATATTTTCTTGTTTTTGCGGTGTATAATTTCGCTAACGGATAAGGAGCGGTCGTTATTCGTCGTGGTAGAAAGGGGGCAATATGTCATTTACTGAGACAGTTGTGGAGCGGAAAAGTGAGCATCTATTGTTGAAGGCAATACATTTTGGCGCATCTGACTTACATCTAATGCCTAGTGAAAATGACTATTTACTATACTTTCGAAAATATGGCCAGCTCGTGTCTGCTGGACAACTTCCCCTAGAATTGGGTGATCGTATGATTTCCTACTTTAAATTTCTCTCCTCTTTAGATATTAGTGATAAGCGTAGACCCCAAAGTGGTTCGTTTCAGCAAGTTTTAAATGAACAGCCAATTGCTTTTCGTGTCTCCACTTTACCTTCCAATTTTTCTAAGGAAAGCTTGGTCATTCGTATAATGTTACAAGATCATGCCATTCCAATATCTGCCCTATGCCTATTCACTGAATCAGCAAAACATTTATTGCAATTAGTGAAAAAGAGACAAGGCATCTTATTTTTCACTGGGCCAACTGGATGTGGCAAATCTACATCATTATACTCACTTCTACATTATTGCTCGAATGAATTAAAAAAGCACGTCATATCCTTAGAAGATCCAGTGGAAAACAGTCAATCCAATTTATTGCAAATTCAAGTAAATGAAAGAGCCGGTGTTACATATGCAACCGGATTGAAAGCTATTTTAAGACATTCTCCAGATATTATTATGATTGGAGAAATTCGCGATCGAGAAACAGCTAAAATCGCTATTGAAGCTGCGTTAACAGGGCATCTTGTGTTAACAACCATTCATTCAATGGATACAGTCGGCTGTTTATTCCGTTTACTAGATTTAGGTGTGACCTTAGAAGAGTTAAGGCAAACAGTAATTGGAGTAGTAGCACAGCGTTTAGTAAAGAAAGTAAAATCTCAAGGCGAAGAAAAATTATCAGCTATTTATGAAATATTATCAGAAGAAAATTTAGCAGAAGCTATAATACACGTTAAGAACGATAAAAAATTCAGATTACCACTAGAACTCTCTTTAGAAGGACAGATGAAAAAAGGGGTGGGTTTAGGTGCAATTACGGCTCAACCTTCACTGGTTTAGTAAGAAGAGTGAAACTTTACCAAAGATGAAAGATAAGGCAAGCTTTTTGAAAAAGATGAGTGTATTGCTAGGGGAAGGTTATATATTTCGAGATTCCTTGTCGATGTTATTGCCGCATCATGTTGAAGAACTTTCAGAAGTTGAATCTATGGTAGAAGAAAAATTTCGAAATGGCTCTAATATGAGCGAAATTCTGCAATTGCTTGGCTTTCAGAAAAGCTATTTAATGACCATTCATGTAGCTGAGCAACAAGGAAGAGTTGTAAGAGCCCTTGATTCTATAGCAAGTCAAATGATAACGAAAGAAGAAACTCAAAAAAGACTACAAAAGTTATTGGTCTATCCTGCTATTTTGTTTGTCTTTTTAGTTCTGCTCTTTTTGGGGTTTCGAACCTACTTTTTACCAAATATGACTTCGATGATGCTTTCTAGAGAAGGCGATGCAAGTATATTTAAATTAACACTATCCTCTTTTTTCTTGCATATTCCAGATGCCTTGATTATCTCAGCCTGTGTAAGTATCTTTCTTGCATTTATAGCATGGAAGAAAATAAGCAAAAAAGAGATTGGTCATCAAATGATTGTGTATTTGAAAACCCCCATTATTTGTCGATGGTTTCGTCTACAATTGACACGCCAATTTGCTTATGAATTGGGAGGGCTTTTAGAAAGTGGTCTTTCGATGCAAGAAAGTTTAGTCATATTACAGCAACAAGATTTACAACCATTTATGTCGAGAATAGCAGGTGAAATACGTGAACGTGTTATTTTTGGTGATTCACTTTCTACAGCAGTAAACCATATGAAGATTTTTCAAAAAGGTTTTAACTCACATATCTTACATGGAGAAGAAGGTGGGAATCTTGGTAGAGAACTTCAAATCTATAGTGATTTTTTAACGGATAAAACCGAAACGAATATGACTAGAGTGCTGGCTATTATTCAACCATTACTTTTCTGTATTATCGCTGTTTGTATACTTGGAGCTTATTTAGCAATTTTATTACCAATGTACGAAATGATGGAGATGGTTTAAGAGAGGAGAACTAACATGCAATTGTTAAAACAACAGAAGGGATTTACTTTAATTGAAATGCTCATCGTTTTGTTTATCATTACTGTATTGATTTTGATTGCAATACCAAATGTGACAAAGCATTTTAGTACAGTAGATGATAAAGGATGTAAAGCATATGTCAGTATGGTGCAGGGACAAGTTGAAGCGTATCGTATTGACGAAAAAAAGTACCCAACTTCAATTGAAATGTTGGAGGGCGCAAAGTATTTAAAGCGAGATTCAAATGCATGTACAGGGAAAAAGATTCAAATTTCGGATGGAGAAGTTACTACAATAAATGATTAACAAAGAAGCTGGGTTTACTTTCATCGAATTGTTACTAGTGTTAACGGTAACGATGATAATTTGTTCTTTAAGCATTGCATTGGGTAAAGCAAAGTTGGATGAACGAATGGTTAATCAGTTTTTATATCAATTAATGCTTGATATTGAACAGGTGCAAAGCGAGTCAATTGGTAGTGGGGTTTTTTCATATCTGGAGTTTATCGAAGGTGGAAAGAAATATAGGGCGTATACGCTGGTCGGTTCAGAAGGGGGAGAAAATTCGCATCTTATTACAAGACGCATTTATTTTACACGTGAACTACCAGAGGGAGTTACTTATAGTTACAGTAGTCCTTTACGTCAGATTAAAATTGATCCCCAAGGTACATTCTCGAGTTTTGGCACATTGGTTTTTGTAACACCAACCGGAATTAAATCACTTATTATTAATATTGTTAAAGGAAGGATGAAAATTGTGGAATGATAAAGGGAACGCATTACCAGAAACATTACTAACTTTAGTTATAATATTGACGTTATTCGGAACTCTTTTGCCGGCATTGCAAATGATGAAGGCTACTTTGAATAATAAGAAAATGGCGATGCATGCGGCTGAAACGGCATACCAAGCTACTTTGCGTGTCGATCAGGGTGAGCAACTTCAAGGTAATCGAACTATAGAAAATGTTAACTATCAATGGTATTTCACAAATAATGAAATATGTGTGTTTTATGATAATTTAAAAGGACAACAGCAAAAATGTATCCAACAATAAAACGTCTACTGGAAAATTGCTCTGGTTATACATTAGTGGATGCCCTTCTGCAACTGATGATCCTTATATTGTTTTCGCAGTTATTTATGCTTTTCTACCCGTGGTATGAGGAGTCATATAGAACTTTCTATCAACGGCAAGAAATTGAGTGGGAGCTGTTTACGTATGACTTGCAATCGTATTTATTAGATATAAAAACCATTGGTATAGGTTCAAATGCTAACTTATACTTAGGGAAAAATAATCGAAGTATCGCTATTAATAGATCTAGCGCTGTCGTGCGCATGCAAAAGGAAAGGCAAGGAAATGAGCCAATGCTAATGAATGTTTATGAAATTCAGTTTTTTATTGATGCAAATCGTACAACTTTAACAACTAAAGTTTTGTTTACAAATGGCTTGAGGAAGGAGAAAGACTTTGCTATTACGTATGTTAAAGAGTGAGAAAGGTATGCTCCTTCCGGTAGCGATGATTCTGTTGTTTTTTTGTACGAGCTACCTTTTGGGAACTGTAATGTCTTATGAATCTCATTTTCGAACGTATAATTCATTGGAATCAGCGTATGTTCGTGCTACTATAAATAAAATACAAGAAATTGAAAATAGCACAGAGTAACAGTCGTCGTTGATGAGAAGGTGAAAAAATGAGAAAAGTATATTTAGTAGGGTTTATGGGTTGTGGTAAAAGCGCAATTGGTAGACGTTTAAGCTACTATCTGAAAATGCCCTACTATGATATGGACCAAGAAATTGTAAGAAGAGAGAAAATGACGATTCCTGAAATATTTGAAAAGTACGGAGAAGAGCACTTTCGTCAACTGGAGACAGATTTTTTAAGGAATTTCCGAGATGAATTTTGCATTATTTCTACTGGTGGTGGTGTAGCCATGAATCCTCAAAATCGTAAAATAATGCGTCAGACAGGACTTGTCCTCTTTTTAGATGCGACATTTTCAGATATTTGGAAGAGAATCCATAAAGATAAAAACCGTCCAATCGTCCAACGTTCTACAAAACAAGAATTAGAAGATTTATTTTATAAACGCCGAAAATTTTATAGAGAAGCAACTCATATCACAATTCGGACAGAAAATCGTTCACTGAAACAAATTGTTGAATATACAGCTTTTCAAATAAAACGACTAAAAGGCGAATGAAATAGAAAGTAACGCCATTTAATGTTCGTCTATAAACTATTTTACGAAAGTTATTGCATGATACCCCTATTCAATGTTAGGATATAGACGAGACGTATTGTTATAGAACAATGACATGGAAATATAACCAAGATTCCATCTTGGGCGGATGATTGTACGGGGAGAGAACGTCTGGAGACGTCGCCGAAGGAGCAAATAACAAAGGTTATGAATCTCTCAGGCAAAAAGACTCGTACGGGACGCAACTCTGGAGAGAGCTGTATTGAATACAGCCACCAAAGAGGACAGCCGTAATGGTAAAACTTTCAGGTGCATGGACAGAGAATCCTAATTATAGGATTTCTCTGTCCATTTTTTTATGTCCTAAACAAATGAGGAGGAAGATTAGTGGCTAATGAATTAAAAAGAACGCCGTTATTCGAAGAGTATTCGAAGTATGGTGGGAAAACAATTGATTTTGGTGGTTGGGAATTGCCTGTTCAATTTTCTTCTATTAAAGCCGAGCATGAAGTGGTGCGCACAAAAGCTGGACTATTTGATGTATCTCATATGGGGGAAATCTTCGTTGAAGGTTCAGAAAGTTTAGCATACTTGCAAAAGCTTGTTACTAATGATGTATCGAAAATTGCCATTAATCAAACGCAGTATACTGCGATGTGCTATGAAAATGGTGGCGTTGTAGATGACTTACTCATTTATAAATTAGCAGAAGATCGTTATTTATTAATCGTTAATGCGTCGAATATTGAAAAAGACTTTGAGTGGATGAAGACATTAGTTTCAGGTGATGTAAAGTTAACAAATGCATCAAATGAATACGGTCAATTAGCATTACAAGGTCCACTTGCAGAAAAAGTATTACAAACATTAACTGAAACACCATTACAAGACATCAGACCATTCCGTTTAGAACAAAATGTAACGATTGCGGGTTATGACACACTTATTTCACGTACAGGTTACACAGGTGAAGACGGCTTTGAAATTTATGCAGCACCTGAAGCAATTATCGCTTTATGGAGAGGGATTTTAACAGCAGGCGAAGCTGACGGCGTTGTACCATGTGGTTTAGGTTCACGTGACACATTACGCTTTGAATCTTGCTTACCTCTTTACGGTCAAGAATTATCAAAAGATATTTCACCACTTGAAGCAGGTATTAATTTCGTTGTGAAATTAAATAAAGAAGAAGATTTTGTTGGTAAATCTGCATTACAGGCTCAAAAGGAAAATGGGGTACCACGTAAGAGTATCGGTATCGAAATGATTGATAAAGGTATTCCGCGTCACGGCTATCCAGTGTTTAAAGGTGATACTCAAATCGGTGAAGTAACAACTGGTACACAATCACCATTAACGAAACGTAATATCGGTTTAGCGTTAATCGATAGTGAGTATGCGGATCTTGGGCAAGAGCTTGAGATTGAAATCCGTAACCGTCGCTTAAAAGTGATTACTACGGCAACACCATTTTATAAACGCCAAAAATAATTTTCATGAAGAGAGGGTTTTTTCGAATGAAGCATCGGTATCTACCTATGACTGAGCAGGATCAAAAAGAAATGCTAAATGTAATTGGCGTTTCTACTGTTAATGAATTATTCTCAGACATCCCAGAAAAAGTTCGTTTTAAAGGAAACTACAACATTAAACCTGCAAAATCTGAATCAGCATTGTTAAAAGAGTTAGCTCAACTTTCTAAACAAAATGCAAATAGCGATGAATATGCATCGTTCTTAGGTGCTGGAGTTTATGATCACTATAAACCAGTTATTGTTGACCACGTTATTTCACGTTCAGAGTTCTATACAGCTTATACACCTTACCAACCAGAAATTTCACAAGGTGAATTACAAGCTATTTTCGAATTCCAAACTATGATTGCAGAGCTAACTGGCATGGACCTAGCAAACTCTTCTATGTATGATGGCGGAACAGCTCTTGCTGAAGCTGGTATGCTTGCAGCGGCACATACTCGCCGCAAAAAGTTATTAGTTTCTGGTGCAGTTCATCCAATCTCAAATGATGTAGTTAAAACATATGCACTTGGTCAATCAATTGAAGTCGTGAATGTTCCTTTAAAAGATGGTGTCACTGATCTAGATGCTTTAAGAGAATTAATCGATGCAGATACAGCTGCTGTGATGGTTCAATATCCTAACTTCTATGGTCAAGTAGAGAACGTACAAGCAATTGCAGACGTAATCCACGAAGCAAAAGGCTTATGTATCGTATCTTCTAATCCATTAGCACTTGGTATTTTAACACCTCCAGGTAAGATGGGTGCGGATATTACTGTTGGGGATGCTCAACCATTTGGTATTCCAGAAAGTTTTGGCGGACCACACTGTGGTTACTTCGCTGTTACAAAAAAACTAATGCGTAAAGTTCCAGGCCGTTTAATTGGCGAAACTATCGATGATGAAGGTCGTCGCGGTTATGTATTAACATTACAAGCACGCGAGCAACATATCCGTCGTGAAAAAGCAACTTCAAATATTTGTTCAAATCAAGCGTTAAATGCACTTGCAGCTTCAGTTGCAATGACGGCTCTTGGCAAAAAAGGTGTACAAGAAATCGCTACACAAAATATTTTGAAAACACACTACGCAAAAGAAGCTTTTGAAAAAGCAGGTTTCACTGTAGCGTATAAAGGAGCACATTTCAACGAAATAGTTGTGAAGTGTAATACATCTGTTTCTACTATTAATAAAGGGCTTTTTGAAAAAGGCATTATTGGTGGCTTTGATTTAGGTAAAGTAGATGCAGTACTTGAAAATCATGCACTAATCGCTGTTACTGAACAACGTACAAAAGAAGAAATCGATGCACTTGTGCAAGAAATGGGGGCTCTCCATGCATAACGACAATCAACCACTAATTTTTGAACTAACTACAGAAGGTCGCGTAGGCTACAGCTTATCAGAACTTGATGTACCAGCAGTAGATTTAGCTGCCATTTTACCAAGCGAATTTATTCGTACAGAAGAAGCGGAACTTCCTGAAGTATCAGAACTTGATATTATGCGTCATTATACAGCGCTTTCTCGCCGTAACCACGGTGTGGATTCAGGTTTCTATCCACTTGGTTCATGTACGATGAAATATAATCCGAAAATTAATGAATCAGTTGCACGTTTTGCAGGTTTTGCTAATATTCACCCACTACAAGATGAGTCTACTGTACAAGGTGCACTCGAGTTAATGTATGATTTACAAGAGCATCTAATTGAGATTACTGGTATGGATGAAGTAACGCTTCAACCAGCAGCTGGTGCTCATGGTGAATGGACAGCATTAATGATGATTCGTGCTTTCCATGAAGCAAACGGTGACTTCCAACGTACGAAAGTACTTGTTCCAGACTCAGCTCATGGTACAAATCCAGCATCAGCAACTGTTGCAGGATTTGATACAGTAACTGTGAAATCTGATGAAAACGGTCTTGTAGATTTAGAAGACTTACGTCGTCTAGTTGGGGACGATACAGCAGCACTTATGTTGACTAACCCGAATACATTAGGTCTTTTTGAAGAGCATATTCTAGATATCGCTGAAATCGTCCACTCGGTTGGCGGTAAAGTATATTATGATGGTGCAAACTTAAATGCAGTAATGTCAAAAGCACGCCCTGGTGACATGGGCTTTGACTGTGTTCACTTAAACTTACACAAAACTTTCACTGGTCCTCACGGTGGTGGTGGTCCTGGTTCAGGTCCAGTTGGCGTAAAAGCAGACTTGATTCCATACCTTCCAAAACCAGTTTTAGTGAAAACAGAAAAAGGCTATCAATTCGATTACGATCGTCCACAATCAATTGGTCGCGTAAAGCCATTCTACGGTAACTTTGGTATCAATGTTCGTGCATATACTTATATCCGTTCAATGGGTCCAGATGGTCTTAAAGCAGTTACTGAAAATGCAGTAATTAATGCAAACTATATGATGAGAAGATTAGAACCATACTTTGATCTACCTTACAACCGTCATTGTAAGCATGAATTCGTATTAAGTGGTAGCCGTCAGAAAAAACTTGGCGCTCGTACACTTGATATGGCAAAACGACTGTTAGATTTTGGCTATCATCCACCAACAACTTACTTCCCATTAAATGTGGAAGAAGGTTTAATGATTGAACCAACTGAAACAGAATCAAAAGAAACTCTAGACGCTTTCTGTAACGCAATGATTCAAATTGCGAAAGAAGTGGAAGAAACACCAGAAGTAGTACAAAATGCACCACATACAACTGTTATTGGCCGTCTTGATGAAACAAGAGCAGCTCGTAATCCAGTGTTACGATACGAAAGAGAAACAGTAGAAGTATAATATATTCGTATATTGAAAACCTCTAGCACTTTGCTAGGGGTTTTCTCAAATTTGTATATAAATAGCTTAATGAAAAGATCATGTTAGTTATGGAAAAAATCGCTTGGACATAGACAGATGACTTTAAAATTGCTATGCTAACATAGATGCAGTATGAATCAATGTGTGAAAAAAGGGGAGTTTTCATGGCTTACTTTAAAAGTATTAATGATACAACTAATGATCAAAATGACTTGCTAAAATCCTTAGAAGAGGATTATAAGGAATATACGGTTGATGAATTAATTTCTGAATTGTACATAAAGCAACAAAAAGAACAAAGTACATTAATCTATTTCACTCCAGATGCGCATACAAAAGCGCTGATGGAGTACGAAAAGAAAATTATCTATGATTTGTTACATAAACATGGTTTAACGAATCGACAAATTTTGCAAGAAATTAATAAGCAAAAAACGGTTATTGATTAATACTGCAAGCTTGGTAATCAAACCTGTTATTAAACCATATCCGTAAAAAACACCCTCCTAGAGATTGATTGGACCTTTCTCTAGGGGGGCGTTTTCTTAGAATCCTATATTTACTTCATTTCTTTCCCAATCATTACTTAAGGCATTTTTACGTTGTTTTTGTAAATCCTTAATACATTTCTCGTAATCGAGTTTTTTATCATAATGCCAATTTAGAGCGACCGACATATATAATTCATTGAGTTGTGAAATAGAAAGACCTTTTGCTAGTTTAGCAGCATCCACTAGCTCGTCTTCTGTGAAAATATGCTGAATATCTAACTTGCGTAAATATGTAGCACGTATTGCAGCTGTTGGATTCATAATCTCGTAAGCTCTATCAAATCGACCCGCACGATTGATTAAAGCGGGATCGATGCGGTCAGGATAGTTGGTTGTACCAATTAAGAAGATACCCTCACGTGATTGTGCGCCGTCTAGAGTATTTAAAAATAATGAGCGTGTATATTCTGGCATCGAGTCAATATCTTCAATAACTAGTATTGCAGGAGCTAGACTTGTTACCATGCGGAAGACCTCTTCTATCGATTCACTTGATGTATGCTCTGTAATTTGCCAATACACTACAGGAGCTGTTACAGAGCCTGTGATGGACTTTACAAGCGTAGTTTTACCGTTTCCTGGTGAGCCATATAATAGTATTCCTCTTTTATAAGGAAGACCATAATGTTTGAAGAAATCGCCATCTCCCTTAAAAAATTCATCAATCGAACGGAAAATCTCCCGTTTAAGCGAAGGTTCTAAGAATACATCATCTCTTGTGATTTGCTTTCCTTCGCCATAGCTCCGCCGTTTTATACCAGCCTGAACATCAACTAAGTAGGTGACGGTTTCCATTAGCATTTGACGTAACTGTTCTTGAATAGCTTCGATAAAATCCATCATTTTCTCTGCACTTGTTGTGAAATAGAAAAACTCAGGCCATTCTGAATCGGAGCGGAATACAGGTATATTAGTAATAGCTACTTCATAATCAGGGAAGTAGATTAAAGAATTACTAAATGTCTTGATTGATTTCAACTTATTATCTAATTGATCTTCTGCGACAGAATTTAAGACAATACTAGGTAATGCAGCATATATATAACTCAAATTTTCGTAGCGGATTAATTCTTTGTCCATCATTTCAAGTAAATGATGATGAAATTGTGAATTATTCAGTTCGACAGTCACACCACGAAAATTGCATAGGTGTACTTCATTTAATTTTTTTGAGATGCGTTCAAAAACCTCTGATACATCTGCATAGTTAGGGATATCGGGTCGTAAATCTTCGTGAAAAGTATATAAGAATTTTGTCATTATATCCTCCTTTATAGACGTAGCTATAAGCATGTATAATTAAGAAAAAAGAGAGCCATTTCTGTTTAATATAGAAATGACTCTTTTTATTTGCAACGTAATCAACTTTATTTCACTTTGATTTTGCCTGTCCAATTTTTATATCCACCTTGTAATTGGTATACTTGATCATAGCCTTTTTTCTTTAATAACATAGCGGCACGTGCACTACGGCCTGCATTTTGGCAATACAAGTAAACAGGTTTGTCTGGGCGAATTTCTTTATGACGTTGACGAAGTTGTGAGGTTGGGACGTTACGAGCGCCTAGAATATGACCACTGTCAAACTCTTTAGGCTCACGCACATCTATTAATTGTGCTTTACGATAACCCTCAATAAATTCTTCTTGTGTTAAAGTTGTAACTGCTTTTTTGAAACGAAGAGCGTTCACTAAAGCGTATACAATTACCACAAATAAAACAATTGCTAATGTATATAACCAACTCAAATCGTCTTACCCCTTTCTATCTACAGTAATATTATAAAAGAACATCTAGCGATAGTCCAATGAGTTTGTTAAAATAGATAAGTTGATTATAAGGAGGAGACCAAATGAAAACAACATGGTATTTTATTAATTCAGGTCCGTGTAGCCCTGCATTCAATATGGCATTAGATGAAGCGCTCCTACATTGGCATAGTAAAGGTTTAATTCCACCAGTAATACGATTTTACGAATGGAATCCAGCAACACTTTCTATTGGTTATTTTCAACGTGCTGAAAAAGATATTGATTTTGAACAATTACATAAATTAAATTTAGGGTTTGTTCGTCGTCCGACTGGAGGGCGTGCAGTTTTACATGAGCATGAATTAACATATAGCATTATCGTTAATGAAGACTACCCAGATATGCCTAAAACGGTAACAGAAGCTTACCGAGTATTAAGTGAAGGCTTATTACTAGGCTTCAGAAACTTAGGGTTAGATGCATATTTTTCAATCCCTGATTCAGAAGAAAAACGAGCAGACTTGAAAACACCGAAGAGTGCAGTTTGTTTTGATGCACCAAGTTGGTATGAATTGGTAGTAGAAGGTAAAAAGGTAGCGGGTAGTGCGCAGACGCGTAAAGAAGGTGTCATTTTACAACATGGAGCAATCTTAATTGATCTCGATGATGAAAAATTGATCTCCCTTTTTAAATTCCCATCAGAAGCTTCAAAAGAACGCATGCGCAAACATTTACCACAAAAAGCGGTGGCTATTAATCAGCTAGCTCAAAAACCTGTCGATGTTGAAACGTGTATATCTGCTTTCCACAAAGGATTTGAGGACGGATTAGACATTGAACTTGTACCTTACACATTGACTGATGAACAATTGGATTTTGTTAATAATTTAGCTAAAACGCGCTATGAAAGTGATGAATGGAATTTTAGAAAATAGTAGTCTTTTTGACTTATTTTAGTTTGATGGAAATTGAAAAATCGCTTCCAATGTTGTTAAATCAACATTTTGCTCAGAATCACCCTATTTGCTTTTCTTATCAATATATAGTATCGTAATGTCTTGAATAAACACCATATGTAGTGTTTAATGCGCGATTTAAATAGGGAGGCGAATGATAATGGTACTTGCTTCACAGCATCATAATCAGACGATTAATGTACAACAACTAAACAATGATATTCAACAATTTCCACAAGTTCATGCCATCACAGAGGACATGCATA
This sequence comes from Viridibacillus sp. NPDC096237, assembly GCF_050278625.1. Classification (NCBI taxonomy): domain Bacteria; kingdom Bacillati; phylum Bacillota; class Bacilli; order Caryophanales; family Caryophanaceae; genus Viridibacillus; species Viridibacillus sp. NPDC096237. The sequence goes on from NZ_JBNNTI010000018.1 coordinate 26,580, forward strand.
TAACACATAAAGGTGTGTCTCGCTTAGTCATGATCGACCGTTATTCTTTTAAAGATACAGAAAAGAAAACGCTAAAAGCAGGAGATTTTGTTGTTTTAACGGTCAAAGCTGACCCTAAATTCCCAGCACGTGGTCTTGGTTATATCGTTTCAGTTAACTCAGAAAAGAAAACAGCAGAAGTGCTGATTGAAGCAGATTATAGAAGTGCTATTGATGATGATGCTGAACAACAAACAGGTATTGTCACACGTTCTTTAGACGTTATAGAAAAGCCTCTTGAAGTCTATTATGAGCAAATTGCAAAACGTAATGCAACTGGCCTAGCAGCCGTTGAAAAAACAGCAGAGAAACGCCAAGAATGGTATGAGAAATTTTACGAGCAATTAGTGAAGTTAAACTTTATTCCAGCGGGACGTGTTATTTACGGAGCAGGCGCAGGAACAGATGTTACTTACTTTAACTGTTACGTAATGCCATTTGTAGCAGATTCTCGTGAAGGCATTAGTGATCACCGTAAACAAGTAATGGAAATTATGAGTCGCGGTGGTGGTGTAGGAACAAATGGTTCTACATTACGTCCGCGAAATACGCTAGCTCGTGGTGTTAATGGTAAATCATCAGGATCAGTGTCATGGTTAGATGATATTGCAAAGCTAACTCATCTTGTTGAACAAGGTGGATCACGTCGTGGTGCACAAATGATTATGTTAGCTGATTGGCATCCGGACATTATTGAATTTATCATTTCAAAAATGCAAAATCCTCGTATTTTACGTTTTTTAATCGAAAATACAACGGATGAAACAATCCAACGTCTAGCACAAGAAAAACTGAAATTTAAACCCTTAACACAACAAGAAGAAGCGATGTATCAAGGTATCACTAACTATAAAACAATCCCAGGTGTCGGTGGTTTTAATGAAGCGATTATTCGCGACGCTGAAACGAAATTACGCGACGGTGGAACATACAGCGTGCATAACTCTGAATTCCTAACTGGTGCAAATATTTCTGTTACAATCACAAATGAATTCATGGAAGCTGTAGAAGCTGACGCTGAATTTGATTTACGATTCCCAGCGGTTGAATCATATAATGCAGAAGAAATGAAAGTTTATAACGATACATGGCATGAAGTCGGTGATGTTCGTGAATGGGCAGAAATGGGACATGCTGTACGCACATACCGCAAAGTGAAAGCTCGTGAACTTTGGAACTTGATTAATATCTGTGCTACTTACTCAGCAGAACCAGGTATTTTCTTCATCGACAATGCAAACGACATGACAAATGCAAAAGCATACGGTCAAAAAGTTGTAGCTACTAATCCGTGTGGTGAACAACCACTTGCACCATATTCGGTTTGTAACTTAGCAGCTGTAAACTTAGCGCAATTCGCTCAAAAAGACACGAAAACAGTGGACTTTGAAGCGTTGAAGGAAACAGTTCGTGTCGGAGTACGTATGCAAGATAACGTAATCGATGCTACACCTTATTTCCTTGAAGATAACCAAGTGCAAGCATTAGGTGAACGCCGTGTTGGACTTGGTGTCATGGGAATGGCCGATTTACTAATCTACTGTGAAAAAGAATACGGCTCTGAAGAAGGTAACATCCTTGTCGATGAAATCTTCAAAACGATTGCGACAACTGCATACGAAGCTTCTACTGAACTAGCAAAAGAACGTGGCAGTTTCCCATTCTTAACAGGTGAAACAGAAGCTGAAACATTAGCTCTTCGCAAATGCTTTACAGAAACAGGCTTCATGCAAAAAATGCCTGAGCATATCCGTGAGGCAGTACTTGAGGGTGGTATTCGTAACTCGCACTTACTAACTGTAGCTCCTACAGGCTCAACAGGAACAATGGTTGGTGTTTCTACTGGATTAGAGCCATACTTCTCATTTACTTACTACCGCAGTGGTCGTCTTGGTAAATTCATTGAAGTAAAAGCTGATATTGTACAAGAATATTTAGCTGCTAACCCAGGTGCAGATGAAGCAAATCTTCCTGAATGGTTTGTTACTGCTATGGAGTTAGCTCCAGAAGCACATGCAGATGTACAATGTATTATCCAACGCTGGATTGATAGCTCAATCTCTAAAACAGTAAACGCACCACGCGGTTACACTGTAGAGCAAGTACAGAAAGTGTACGAACGCTTATACAATGGTGGCGCAAAAGGCGGTACAGTTTATGTAGATGGTAGCCGTGATTCACAAGTATTAACTCTAAAAGCAGAAGAAAACGTTATGGACGAGGACAATCTACAAGAAGAACAAGTAGCTGATAAACGTCCAGTTGTTTTAATCGACACTATTCAAGACTTACGTTCAACAAACGTAACAATTGGCTCTGAAGTCGGTAACACATGCCCAGTATGTCGCAAAGGAACAGTCGAAGAACTAGGTGGCTGTAACACATGCACAAATTGCGGTGCACAACTTAAATGTGGCCTTTAAGTTCTAAGGATGACGTTTCTATGTCGTCTTTTAATAAAGATTGATAATTAATGATATAGTTTGATTAATATCATCTCACCTCTATAGATTTCTAGAGGTGAGATGATTTTTTTGTTGGATATTTATGTTAATATCACTATAAAGATTGTGAAGAAATGTACTTTAACTACCATGAAAATTAATTTCTTCAAGAAAAGAAAAATGACAATACTTAAGAAGACCCTTGCCTAATCGTTAAAAAAAGAGGAGAGCGGACATTAATAAGACTATTGTTTTCGGTAGACTATTAGTATTGACTCCACTAACCATTTTCATTCTCTGTGGTGCAGGACTATTTTGTGCTGCATGGATGGCTAACGGGACAGTTTACTTGAAGAAGAAGGTTCAACTCAAAAAAAATTGGCACTACTTTTGTTGAACTTACTAAATTAACGGGGTGGTTAGTAGAAGACCGTTGAGCTGTTCAGACAGCTCTTTCTTACCTCCAGTCAAGGACTTTTGAAAGAATTTTATAGATGATTTTAGTTTTTCGTAAGGTCAAATATGAAATAGTTAACGAAATCAATTACGAACAGGTTGATGCTGTTTTGTAGTCATAGGTTATTTCGTGTGTAATAAGGTGAAATGCCACTTTCAAGAACTTATTCATACACGCTACGGACGCAACTTTATGAGGTTTCCTCTGAGGTTGCGTTTTTAATTTGTCGTAATACTCCACAAAATGGTTCATTGTCTTTTGGCGAAGTGTAATCATCGTTTGAATCATAAAACAGAATCTTTCGTTGTTGAACTTTTTAAGGTTAAGATACTAGAACAAAGCACGGTCTTTTCACGGCTGTGCTTTGTTTCGGCTGTATCCATTACTCAACTATTATCTTTCCAGAGTACATATTCATTCCACAATGAAACGTATATAAACCTGGTTTTTCTGGTGTGAATTCCACCAGGTTATCACCTTTATCGAGATTTTTTTCTAATTGGAAATCTTCTATAATTAGGAATGATAAGCATCCACCTGTAAAATTCTTTTGAAAATGGAGTTTGACAGGGATTCCAGCTTTTACTTTTACATTCTCGGGTGTGTATCCAAATGGTTCTACCTACCATTATGACAGCTTCTTGATAGTCTTCTTTTTGCTCTGCTTGTACTTCATTTATTTTTTTAGAAGAATCGTCTGAAACCTGAGCAGTATCCCCAAAAAGATCTCTGAAGTAATGAGAAATGGGTTTAAAGAATACAACAGATACAACTAGTAATAGGGTTATCATACACAAAAAAGTTTTATTCCAATTATTTTTTTGGGAAGTTAACGTTTTTATATCAGTTCCTTTAACTTCTTGTCTAATTAATTTCAATATAAGAGCCATGACAATGATGAAAATTACATACGCAAATATCAACATTGCGATAGGATCTTGAGAAAAAACCCTTACCCCTAACATTGCACCCATCATACCACCCATGACAATAGTCCATCTAATGAAGCTAATAAACTAAATGGGCGCCCAATAATATATCCAATAATCATACCAAAACGAAATATCTATAGTAACTCTATGTTTTATTTGATATATTTTTTAGAATGACATCGTAAGGGAATGACCTAATTGAAACTAATTAAACGATTTATTTTAAACCGCCCCGCTGAAAAGCGACTTGCATATTTTTATGGTATGGTTGCAACGGATGAACAGGTGTGGTTACTACGCGACGAAAATGGCGACTTATTACTAATAGAAGACGAAGACGACTATCCATTATTACTACCTGTTTGGCCAAGCCGAAGCTTTGCTGAAATGATGGGTGCCAATTTAGAAGAGTCATACGAAGCGTTCAACATATCACTTTCGATTTTTCTAGACTATTTACTTGTTGATGTTGAAAATGATGGTGGTACCGCATCGATTTTCCCAAACGAAAACGATACAATCATTCAAACACGTGATGAAATAAAAGAAATGATTCTCAATTTATAACAAGCAGGATACTGCCTCAAATAGACCAGTAACGAGTTGTGATTGTGTAATAAAAGCAGTCGTTTATTTCGTTAACGGGGCAGCATAGTTGAAGAATAAATGATAATATTTGTATAGCAAATTGAACATTGGGACGTGATTAAAATGGATAAAAGGTTATTGGAGATATATGTGGAATGGGAAGATAAATTAGACAAGGATGAGTGGTATTTTAGTAATTCTTTTGAATCAATTACAAAGGAAATGTCTTCTGACGAAGCATTTAACTATATTCCGATTGTCGTTGAGGTCTTAATGAAGTTAGATGATGACTTTTTGATATGGGAAACCTTTTATTTTTTAATTAAACTGTATGGTATTGCTGATACCACTCAAATACATCCATTTCTTGATGAAAATTGGTCTATTCTAACAAATCATAATCAAGAAATTTAAAGACTCCTATGCTACTCCATTTGCGGAGTTCAAAAGGAATTTAAGGATTAAATAATAACTTTATTCTTATTGTGCTAACGGAGCAGGTTAACAGGTAAGATGAATATGGTCTTTGCATTATCTATTAACTATAGAGATTGATGGTCAAAATAGAAGTAATACAATTTAATATTAGCTTCGATGAACCGTACTATTAGTAAGTGCGGTTAGCAAAAATAACCACCTAGAACGTTGATCTTCCAATGGTTTAGGTGGTTATTTAAGTATCAGTAAAGAATTATCCAAATTCTACGATTTCGACTGTTATAAAATGAGGAAGCATAGAAATGATTCTAAACCAACACTACTTGTAGGTTTGAAATAAAGTCGTACCGTTTATAAAAAAGATGTACCGTTTTAAATAAAGTTATCCCGTTTTATCCCTTTTTAACGGGGGCTATAGTGCAACAAAGGGTTTCAAAAATAATTTTTTTATAAAAAATTTAATCTACCAAATTAAATAAGAGCATGTTTTGATCAAACTTTATTACAAACCTACATGTTGTGTACCTATACATAAAAATAAAAACAGCCCATAAATGCCTAAAAATACTTTTATTTTTTCTACGATCCCGGTGGTAATCAAAACAAAAATACCCCATCCTATAACAAACAAAAGCAAAAAAGCTTTTGGTGTATAAGATGGGGGCTTATAAGCATCTACAAATATAACTTCCCTTGTCATTATTGAAAATGGGTACCCATGCAAACCGGCCCAACTTCTTATCAATATTTACATGAAAAATACCGTTTAGATGTAGCAATTGGAGACAGGGAACTCGATTTAATTCCGGCGAAGAAAATCGGTCTCAAAACTTTTATTTTTGAAGGTAATTGTAAAGCAGACGACTTTCAAATAAATGATTATCATGATTTTATTAACATAATAAAAATAAACAATTAAACATTTTTGCTTATAATTTCTCTAAAATGCAAATATTCATGATAAAATGAAGAGAATTTGTTAGGAGTGATTATGTGGGTAATAAAATTGCGGGTATTTTTTTCCCGGCGTTTGCGATGTTAGGTGTTATCGCAATGACTTTGACAGGAGCTTTTGGAAGTGATGAGGCAAACAAAGCCTATTTCCTTCTTAGTCTAGTCATTATTTTTCCTTTAACTTTTCTAGTGCAGGGAATATCATGTGCTTTAAATAATATTAATCCTTGGATTGCATTGGCAGTTTCTTATATTGCTTTTATCATTATCCTATTCACGGTATTAAACAGCTCTGCATGGGGATATGGCTTATACTTTCTTGTGTTTTGGGCCATTGGTTATTTTGGAACAAAAGGCATTAAAAAGCTACGCGCTAATAAAAACAAATAAATCTGTGCAAATTCTGCGCAGATTTACTTCTTATAGGCATTTGCGCAAATTTCTTCACTATGTTTTCCCTTTTTAAAGGATCGAACAACTACTGGATTCTCTTTGCAAAATTGAATGATTGTTTTATCTTCTTTATGTAGTCCGTAATAATAAGTAATTTGAGGTTCATCTTTGAATTCCAATTGATATAACCCTTGATAATAATCTTTGTGAATTAATTGTTTGGGTTCTAAGTAACCAGAGTTATCCGGAATTAACATATCTCTCGTGATCTCATTTCTATCCATATGTTTATTCATATGATATTGTACTAGAAGATTCGTATAAGGATTGCCTTTTATAATAACTAATAAATATAGAAAGGATAGACTACTAATAAATATAACCACAGCAAAAATAAGAAAGAGTCTTTTCTTCAATCTAAAGAACCTCCTTTATTAAAATGTACCAAAAAAATACATTTATGTAAATGTGTTTTCGAACAAAAATAGAAACGCAGAAGAACTCTTGAGCTCTTCTGCGTTTTTTGTTAATTTACTGTTATATTCTTAGGGTCTTTCTCGATTTCTAATAATTTATTAAATGAAGCGATAGCGACTTCTACTTGATCGTCTTTCGGTTCTTTTGTTGTAAGTAGCTGTAGCCATAATCCAGGATAACCTAAATAGCGTAGTACTGGTACATTACGACAAGCATTTGTCCACTGTAGAACTTCAAAAGCCACTCCGAGTACAACTGGAATTAATAAAATACGATCTACAATTCTTAGCCAAAACGGATCTGTTGGTACTAGGAAGTAGATGAACATACCTACGATAACTGTAAATAACATAAAACTACTACCACAACGGTAGTGTAAACGAGACTGCGCTTGTACATTTTCTACTGTTAAAGGTAGGCCGTTTTCATAACAGTTTATGACCTTATGTTCAGAGCCGTGATATTGGAAAACACGTTTAATAAGTGGAGTCAGAGATACAAAATAAATATAGCCAAGTAGCAATACTAATTTAAAACCACTCTCTAACAAAATTTGTGCTACTTTTCCTGGAAACCAAGTATGAAGAAGTTGTGCCAAAAATACAGGGATTAATGTGAAAATAAATTTACCGAAAAGGAAGGATAGTACGCCGATTGCAGCTACACCTAATATCATTTGTAGCTTCGAACCTTCTTCAGTCGGTTCTTCTACTTCTTCGCCTGGATTTACATCATAACGATCACCGGCAAATTGCAAGTGCTTGGAGCCATTAGCAGCAGATTCAATAATGGCAACTATTCCCCGAATAAATGGAATCTTCTTTAGCCTTTGAAGTGCTGGCTTTTTCTCTTTTTTGACATAGAAATATTCAATTGAGTCATCATTACGGCGGATTGCGGAAACAGTATGTTCTTTACCGCCCATCATAACGCCCTCAATCAGTGCTTGCCCCCCGTAAATCGGAGTCTTAGGTTGATCCTTCACTTGCTACACCGCTCTCTTTTTGTTTATTCAACTGTTCCTATTGTACTAAAAATTATAAAAAAGCTCTAGGAAAAGAATAGCTTTTGAAAATGAGGCAATGCTTGTGAAAAAGGAGTGTTGTGTTTTGAAAATTCATGTCTTGTTTTGGACATCAGTTTTAAGTGCAATATCATTCACGTTTTGTCTGCGATTTCTAAAACTATTTTCAATAATTCATTGGAGTCCAATCGGTTGGTCTAAGCGATGGCACTTATTTAGTGGGCATACGCCATTATTTAAATGGACTACATTAGCAATCATGTTGTTTGTTTTAGCAATAATAATTTTTTATTTAAGCCAACTATGTATAGCTATTCGAGCGGATATTGCGGCGATTGGACTGAGTATCATTATGCTTTTTGGGTTACAGTGGTGGATGTTCGGTACGGTAGAGTTAAAAAAAGTATCGATTCCAATCTTCGTAATAATTGCTATGCACTTACGTTTTATAGTAGAAACTGCTATGTATCATAAAAAAGCAAAAAGTTTAGACTCCCGAAGTAAAATGCCGTATAATACTGATGTGGTAGAATAAATTTATCTCATTGGGAAGGAGGAGAGATATGAAGTACTTATGTTTAAATGGACCTAATTTAAATCGATTAGGCAAGAGAGAACCAGGTATATATGGTTCGGAAACTCTTCAAGATATCGAAAATGACCTTCAAAAGCTAGCGGGCGAGTTTGGTGCCACAATTGAGTTAAAGCAGTCGAATCATGAAGGCCAGTTGATAGACTGGATTCATGACGCTGAAGACACTGAAACTGCAGGCATTGTCTTTAATCCAGGTGCATACACACATACAAGCGTGGCGATACGTGATGCCATTGCCGCTGTAAATGTACCTGTCATAGAGGTGCATATCTCGAATATACATAAACGTGAAGAATTCCGTCACCACTCATATCTAGCGCCAGAGTGTGTGGGACAAATTTCGGGATTGGGGACTAAGGGGTATCAACTTGCATTACGTATGTTTTTAGAAAAATAACGGGGGGATTTGATTATTATGGAGAAACTAAAAAAAATAAGAGTAGCATTACAAGAACAGGGGCTTGATGCAATACTTATTACAAATGACTATAATCGCCGTTACATGACAGATTTTACAGGAACTTCTGGAGTAGCAATTGTTTCTCAAAATGATGCAGTATTTATTACAGATTTCCGATACACTGAACAAGCTGCAAAACAAGTGCAACATTATCGAATTGTACAACACCAAGCTACAATCATTGAAGAAATTGCTAATCAAGTACAAGAGATGGGAATCAAAACATTAGCATTTGAGAAAGAAGACGTTAGTTATAGCACTTTTGAAGTATATTCGAAACATCTAAAAACCGATTTAGTAGGTGTATCAGGTTTAGTAGAAAAAATCCGCTTGATTAAGACTGAACAAGAGATTAATATTATAAAGGTCGCTTGTGAAATAGCGGATGCGGCATTCGAGCACATACTAACATTTATTAAAGCAGGCAAAACAGAATTAGAAGTATCAAATGAACTGGAATTCTTTATGCGAAAACAAGGAGCGACTTCATCTTCTTTTGATATAATTGTTGCATCAGGTGTACGCTCGGCATTGCCACATGGCGTTGCAACTGATAAAATAATAGAAAATGGTGATTTTGTCACTTTAGATTTTGGTGCGCTCTATAATGGCTATATCTCTGATACAACACGTACAGTTGCAGTTGGAGAGCCTTCAGATCAATTGAAGGGAATTTACAACATTGTATTAAATGCTGAGTTACTTGGATTAGCCCAATTTAAACCAGGTATGACAGGTATTGAAGCTGATGCAGTGACACGTGATTATATTAAAGCACATGGATATGGTGAGGCATTTGGCCACTCAACAGGTCATGGAATTGGTTTAGAAGTACATGAAGGTCCTGGATTATCATTCCGTTCATCTACTGTATTAGAACCAGGTATGGTTGTGACATGTGAACCTGGTATTTATCTACCAGGAATCGGTGGTGTCCGTATTGAGGACGATACATTAATCACAGAGACAGGTAATGAAAAACTAACTCATTCCACAAAAGAACTAATCATTTTATAAAGTAATATTGGAGGAACATTCATGATTTCAGTAAACGATTTTCGTACAGGCCTAACAATCGTAGTAGACGGTGGACTTTTCCGTGTACTTGATTTCCAACACGTAAAACCTGGTAAAGGTGCAGCTTTTGTACGATCAAAACTTCGTAATCTACGTAACGGTTCAGTAATGGAAAAAACTTTCCGTGCAGGTGAAAAAGTAGAAAAAGCTCAAATTGACAACAACAAAATGCAATATTTATATGCTTCAGGTGATAATCATGTGTTCATGAACACTGAAACTTATGACCAAATTGAAATAACTGAAAACCAAATTAAAGATGAATTAAAATTCTTACTAGAGAACATGGAAGTTTCAATCATGTCTTACGAAGGAGAAATCCTTGGTGTAGATCTTCCGAATACAGTTGTTCTAGAAGTAATTGAAACTGAACCAGGTATTAAAGGTGATACTGCTTCAGGTGGTTCTAAACCAGCAACAGTTCAAACTGGATTAGTTGTACAAGTACCATTCTTCGTTAACGTTGGTGACAAATTAGTTATTAACACTGATGAAGGTTCATATGTATCTCGTGGCTAATTTAGCCTTTCTTTATAAGAGACTCTTATAGCTTATGCTATAAGGGTCTTTTTTTGTTTATTCGGATGTTTATATGAATAAAAATCATATCTCTCCTTGACCTTGCATAGATTAAGTTATACAAGAGGAGGGGCAGCTACGGAACTTCAGGACATTCTTCGCATAGCCGGAATTGGACTTGTGATTGCGCTTTTACATATCTTTTTTGAACAAACCGGCAAAAAGGAGTTTTCTTTTTTTCTTTATTTTCTAGCCTATATGTATATCGCAGCGGAATTACTTCATTTTTTACGTTTGTTCTTTGATGAAATTCTTACCTTCTTCCAATGGTTAACGGCTACCTAAGCTTATGACGATATTATTTTACGCTGTGATTATGCTAATTCTTTTAATGTTCATTCAAATGGCAATTCCTGCACTGCATCGTGTCTTATATACGGTGTTTTTTTTCTTATTAATGAGCTTTTTATTAATGCGTTTATTCATCCCGTTTCTTCAAAGGTTATTGCATGCATTTCCAATTGAGATTCCATTTTTATCGCTCATTCTAGGCAGTGCATTTATATATTTCGTTTCAACGGCCGTGTCACAACATTTAACGGACCAGGATTATGAAGCACTTGCCTTGTTATCACATACAGCGGTAAAACTGATTATTTTATCTCTTTGGTTAAAAGAGATAATTGAATTATTTTCAATTTGGCAACGTTTAATAGAGCCTTAGCAGATGAAGATTGTCATTTTTATGGACAAACTCAATTTAATAGATGAAGATATTTTGGATAAACGTCAATAAAGATAGGAGGGTAAGATTGGATTGGTTACAGGAGATTTTGGTCGCTCCCTTCAAGGACACATTATTCGCACTCATTTCATTGCTTTTTTACGCAATACTTTTTTTGATATTAAATTTTATAATGCCACAATTTAAAGAGTGGACAAGGGTGTTCTTTTTTATCGCTATACTTACTACTACATTAAAGCCTGTTTATCAATCCTTTACCATGATGCAGGCATTATCTGAGAATATGATTGCATTCTTTAGTGCCCTTTATCCAATATTAATGTCTGCAATGGCCATTTCAGCTGGTGCTATGTCATTAATGGCGTGGCATCCTATGCTATTATTACTCATTCAATTTGCAGTGTTTTTGACGGGGCGGTGGTTAATCCCTCTGTTAACGGCATCCTTGATTTTTGATTTTCTATCGCGTTTTATGCCCGAGATATCTTTTGCAAGAATGGCTGATTTTATACGAGTACTTGTATTAAGTGTCGTTTCAGCTACGGTCATGTGTTATTCGATGTTTTTAGTAATGAATAGTGTAGTTTCAGTATCTTTTACCGGAGCTGCACTCGGACCTTTAAAGAAGATGATCCAGCAAAATATTCCGTTTATAGGTTCTTTCATAACTGAGAGTTTAAGCACTTTTAGAAAATATTCATCTACTACTGCAACGGTAACGAGTACAGGCTTAATGATAGGTATATTTACTGCTGCTATCATTCCAACATTAAAAATTTTAATGACAGGACTAAGTTTTCGGTTCCTGTCCGCATTAATGGAGCCTTTTTCGGATAAAGATATTGCAAGTTTTTTAGATGATATAGGTAAAACACTATTTGTTTTGTGTGCAGTATCTTTTATTATCGCATTTGCTTTCTTTTTCACTGCAATTTTAGCAGTTATACTTCTGAAACTACAAATACAAGAAGGATAGGATTGGGGTTGTGGAAGCATTTTTACTTGGTTTAGTCGTCATTATATTCGTTGGTAAAATTGTAAGTTTGCTACTAGAAGACCCGGAAGAGTGGGTTATTCTATTGAAAATGATCGTTGCAATATGGGTTTTACAGTTTGTTTTTAATTTTTGGCGTTAGTATCTCATAGATTAGGATTGTGCTTCATATAATGATGTAGATAACAGGAAAGATGTGAAGAGGGGGATGACTAGCTCGGGCGGTGCAGAATATGAAAAAAACGTCAATTTACTATGTAGGAATATTGATGGCAATTGTCATCATTATCGTGGGTATGTTTTCATATAATAATGCAAATCCTATGAAAACATCGTCTAAAGGAGAAAATGTATCAACTAATGAAGCGGAACAGCTAGCGACCATTTTATCTAGGATTGACAAAGTTGGAAAAGTTGAGCTCTATTTTTATGCAGGTGGACAAACGGAACAAAATGTAAAAAAAGATTCTACATCCTTAGAGAATTATTTCAGCTGGTCTAATACAGCTGGACAAGAAAGTGGTCAAATAACTGGAGTATTAGTTGTTGCGGAAGGAGCGAGTGACAGCGCGGTAAAGAATGAATTAGTAATTACGCTGACAAAAGTGCTGGAAATACCAGCACACCGAATTGTTGTAATGCCTATGGAAAAGAGAGGGGAAATAAAATGAGAGTAAAAAAGAGAGCAGTTTGGTTTTTAACATTATTGAGTTTAGCAGCTGTAATTTCAGTGTACTACCTAATGAATCCAGCACAACCATTTAATGGACTGAAAATATTCTCAGATAGAACGTTAACTAATACCGCAGTTGATGATATTGCTAAACTAACAGGTAATGATAAAACACCTGTCACAGCACGGAGTGACTTATTTGAAGAAATGCGTATGGAGTTACTAAATGAACGTAGTCAATTGAAAAAAACACTAACGCTAAAAGCAGCTTCTGAAAAGTATACGGCTGAAGAAAAGAATGAAGCGTTTAATGATATTGATGTTATTGTAAAGAAGGAATCCAATGAAGCGATGTTAGAAATGCTCATTAAAACTTTAGGCTATTCAGATGCATTTGTAAAAGCTGAAGATGATCGAATTCGTGTTACAGTACAGTCTGCTGAATTATCAAAATCTAAAGCTGATGAAATTGTTTACACTGTGAAAAAAGAGATACCTACAGCTGGTGAAATAGTAGTTGATTTTAAATCTGAGTCTTTTTAACGAAAAAAGAGTGATCTTATCTTGAATAACTCCTATTTTCAATTATCTATTTAAAAAAACCCCAAAACAAGATAGAATATGTAGTGTATTATATTTCACGAAATTAAGGGGAGTAATGTATGTTGAAAATTCAGGAAATTCGAGAGATTATTAAACTAGTAGATTCATCTTCAATTGACGAGTTCGTTTATGAGGTAGCAGATACAAAAGTTAAACTTAAAAAAAATGGCGGTGTGGCAGTTGTAACTGAAGCGCCAGTAGTAAAAGTAGCTCCAGTAGCAACGCCAACACCAGTCGTGGCTCCAACAGCACCAGTAGCAGAGCCAACTGTAGTTGCTGAAACAGCGCCAGTAGCTGTTGATGCATCATTATACAAAATCACTTCACCAATGGTAGGAACTTTCTATCAAGCTCCAAATCCTGAATCACCAGCTTTCGTAAAAGTTGGAGATAAAGTTGGCGAAGAAGCAGTAGTATGTATCGTTGAAGCAATGAAACTATTTAATGAAATCGAAGCAGAAGTGAATGGCGAAATCGTTGAAATTCTTGTTAAAGACGGCGATCTAGTTGAATACGGTCAACCTCTGTTCCTAGTAAAAGAGAACTAAGGGAGGCCTATCCAAATGAAAAAAGTATTAATTGCAAACCGTGGAGAAATCGCGGTACGTATTATTCGCGCTTGTAAAGAATTAGATATTCAGTCTGTAGCAGTATATTCAGAAGCGGATCGTGATGCACTTCACGTTCAATTAGCTGACGAAGCATATTGCATCGGACCAAAACTTTCAAGTGACAGTTACTTGAAAATTAGCAGTATTTTAAGTGTTGCTCAAAAAACTGGCTGTGATGGGATTCACCCAGGATATGGCTTCTTAGCAGAGAATGCTAGTTTTGCAGAGGCTTGTGAAGATGCAGGCATTACTTTTATTGGACCAACTTCTGACGCCATCAAGATGATGGGGATTAAAGATATAGCAAAAGATTCAATGATTAAAGCGGGTGTACCAACAGTTCCCGGTTCAGCTGGTATCGTTGCAGATGCAACTGAAGCAGCGGAAGTTGCAAAAGGTATTGGATACCCAGTTATCATTAAAGCAACTGCCGGTGGTGGTGGTAAAGGGATCCGTGTAGCACGCACTGAAGAAGAATTGATTAAAGGTGTTCAAATCACTCAAAAAGAAGCGGCTGCAGCATTCGGTAACCCAGGCGTATACTTAGAAAAATTCATCGAGGATTTCCGTCACTGTGAAATCCAAATTTTAGCGGACAACTATGGCAATACAATTCATCTAGGTGAACGTGATTGTACAGTTCAACGTCGTATGCAAAAACTTGTTGAAGAAGCTCCGTCTCCGGCACTTTCTGAAGAACGTCGTGCTGAGATGGGTGAAGCTGCAGTTAAAGCTGCACTAGCTTGTGGATACCGCGGTGCTGGTACGGTAGAATTCATTTTTGATTATCATGAAGACAAGTTCTACTTCATGGAAATGAATACACGTATTCAAGTAGAGCATCCAGTAACTGAAATGATTACAGGTATTGACCTAGTTCAACAACAGCTTAAAATTGCTTCAGGCGAGAAATTGGTGTATAAACAAGAAGATGTGAAAGTGAATGGTTGGGCGATGGAATGTCGTATCAATGCAGAAAATCCGTCTAAAAACTTTATGCCTTCACCGGGTAAAGTAGAGGATTATATAGCACCAGGTGGTTACGGAGTCCGTATCGACTCTGCTATGTATCCAGGATATAGTATTCCTCCGTTCTACGATTCAATGGTTGCAAAATTGATTGTACATGCAGATACACGTGAAGAAGCAATTGCTAAGATGAAACGCGCATTAGGTGAGTTCATTGTTGAAGGACCAGGCATTCAAACAACAATTCCTTTCCACGCTAAATTAATGGATCATGAGGTATTCAAAAAAGGTGATTTCAATACGAAATTCCTTGAGGAAAATGACGTCATGAATTCATAAGAAAGGGGCGAATTCTATGGCTGAAAAAGTCATACAATCATTACCGCAAAGTACTCCTGCTGGTAAAGAGGAGTTAGGTAAGATTGAATTAGCGCCTGAAGTTATTGAAGTTATTGCAGGAATTGCTACTACAGAAGTAGAGGGCGTTTCTGGTACAAGAGGAAACTTTGCTACAGGCGTAGTAGAAAAATTCGGTAAAAAGGTTCATGGGAAAGGTATTAAAACCGAATGGACTGAGACGGGCTTAATCGTAGATGTTTATTGCTTTGTGCAATATGGTGCATCTGTTGCGAAAGTTGCGCATCAAGTTCAGACCCAGATCCGTGAAGCTATCTTTAATATGACATCTCTTTCAACACAAGAGGTAAATGTACATATTACCGGCATTCAATTTGATCAAGTGAACGATGCAAAAACTGAATAATGTCAAAAAGCACCACTTCTTAGGAAGTGGTGCTTTTTCTGACTATTCAAAAGTTAATGGAATCAATGAATTGAATCGAAAAATGTGATAAGATAATGCTACATGCATATTTAATGAAACACTTCACATTTCGGGTTTATTTTGAACATATTGGCCTGTTTACATAGGTAATATGTCAGAATATCCCCAATGTAGTAGTATAAAGGAGAACTATATAAATGAAGCGACGAGAAGCGCGTGAAAAAGCGATACAAGTACTTTTTCAACTAGAAAATACAGAGTTAACAGTTACAGAGGCAATTGAACATATCGTAGGTGAAGAGAGTTCGCCATTCTTCGATCAAATAATACAAGGTACTGTTCTACACATGGAAGAAATCGATAAATCTTTAGTTGAAAAGTTAGAAAATTGGTCATTACCTCGCTTAGCGAAAATTGAACGCACAATTTTACGCTTAGCGGTTTATGAAATTTTATATACACCAGAAACACCTAAGAATGTCGTTTTAAACGAAGCTATTGAGTTAAGTAAAACATATGGCGATGAGAAATCTAGCCGCTTCGTAAACGGCGTATTATCAAAATACGCAAAATAATAAATTCTAAGTTAAATTTGGGAGTGTTATTAATAATGTCAGGTAAGCTAATTAATGGTAAAGAAATTGGAGATACAATTCGACAATCTATTCAACAAGAAGTGAATGATTTACAAGAACAAGGTATTACACCAGGTCTAGCGGTTATATTAGTAGGGGACAATCCAGCTTCTAAAACATACGTTTCAAACAAACAGAAATCATGTGAACAAATGGGTATTCACTCAGTACTTATCGAGTTATCAGCAGATATTTCAGAAGAAACATTATTAAGCGAAATTGACAGACTAAATGCTGATTCAGCAATTGACGGCATTCTAGTACAATTACCACTTCCAAAACACATTGATGAACAAAACGTCATCGCAGCTATTTCTCCTGAGAAGGATGTAGATGGCTTCCATCCAGAAAGCGTAGGGAAAATGATGCTTGGTCAACCAACGTATTTACCTTGTACGCCGTATGGTGTGATGAAGTTATTAGAATATGCGAATATAGACGTTGCAGGTAAACACGCTGTCATCGTTGGACGAAGCCATATTGTTGGTGTTCCAATGGGACAACTATTACTACAAAAAGACGCAACAGTGACTTATTGTCACTCTAAAACTCCTAATCTAGCTGCAATGACTACACAAGCTGATATTTTAGTAGTTGCCACAGGCCGTGCGAAAATGATTGGTGCTGAGCATGTAAAAGAAGGCGCTGTTGTTATTGATGTAGGTATTAACCGCGACGAAAATAATAAACTTTGCGGCGATGTTGATTTTGACTCAGTTATTGATAAAGTTTCAGCAATCACACCAGTACCTAAAGGTGTTGGCCCAATGACGATAACAATGTTGTTATTTAATACATTGCAATCGGCGAAAAAGAAGTTTATTCAAGACAAATGAGCTCAAAACAGGTAATATAGTAACGCAGAAGCTGTTTTTCTGATGAAAGACGGCTTTTTTTATGAAATCAAATTTTTGATAAAACGTTCGGATAAGGAGTTTGAGGCTGTTGACAAGTACACCTTATTTATCTGTCCAAGCACTAACAAAGTATATTAAAAAGAAATTCGATGCTGATCCTCATTTACGTGATGTTTTTGTAAAAGGAGAGCTATCAAATGTTAAAAAACATACAGGATCTGGCCATATCTATTTCACATTGAAAGATGAAAAAACACAAATTGCAGCAGTGATGTTTGCGAAGAGTGCCAATCGTCTGAAATTTGAACCTGAAAATGGCATGAAGGTTTTTATTCGTGGAGATGTAAATGTCTATGAAGGTAGTGGACGTTATCAGTTGTATGCAGTATCAATGGAACCAGACGGTGTAGGTAGTTTACATATCGCCTTTGAACAACTACAAGCAAAACTCTTAAAAGAAGGATTGTTTGATGAAAGTCATAAAAAAGCGATACCAACATTCCCACGCAAAATTGGTGTCATTACAGCGCCAACTGGAGCAGCCATACGAGATATTTGTACAACGATTACGCAACATTACGCTCTAGCAGATGTTGTGATTTTCCCTGCACTCGTGCAAGGAGAACAAGCAGCACCTAGTATTGTAAAAGCAATAAAGCAAGCAAACCTTATGGACGAAATCGATGTTTTAATTGTCGGACGTGGTGGAGGTTCAATTGAGGATCTTTGGGCGTTTAATGAAGAGATTGTTGCTAGGGCCATTTTTGAAAGTGACATACCTGTCATTAGTGGTGTAGGGCATGAAACAGATACTACTATTGCGGACCACGTATCAGACTGGCGGGCAGCGACGCCTACAGCCGCTGCAAAAAAGGCTGTACCGAATAGCGAAGACTTAATGAAGCATTTATCGACACGGAGGTCACAACTATTTCAACTGACACAATCGCGAATTCGACATGAAAGAAGTCAATTAGAGCGGTTACAGAAATCTTATCCGATCGCATATCCAGACCGTCTATTTCGTCCGTTTGTAGAGAAGTTAAGTCGTACAGATGAGCAGTTACAAGCACAAATGACGAACTATATCAAAGGTAAGAAGGCAATTTTGCAACAATTAGCAAATCGTGTACAAATGAATACGCCACTACAAGAAGTGAGATATAAACAGCAACATGTAGCAAGGTTGAGCACGCAGCTTGATAAAAGTGTTGTGCAGTCAATCAATAAGCAACAAGATGCATTCAGGTCCATCATTCGTACTTTAGAAGCTTTAAATCCTTTAACAATCATGAACCGTGGATATAGCATCGTTTATCAAGACGGAAAAGTAGTAAAATCAGTACAGCAAATAGAAGAAAAACAAAATTTGACCATTCATTTTCCAGATGGTCAGGCGAATGCTGAAATTACGTCCATAACAATGAAAGTGAGGGGAGAAGAATAATGGCTGAAAAGAAACAATCTTTTGCAAAGTCAATTGAACAACTAGAAGAAATCGTTCACCAACTTGAACAAGGTGAAGTACCTTTAGAAGATGCAATCGATTTATATAAAAAAGGGATGAAATTATCCCAGTTTTGCCACGATCAATTACAAAATGCAGAGCAGCAACTGATCTCGATTATGGATGACAATGGCAACGAAAAGCCTTTTAAACCAACAGGGGAAGAGGGACAAAGTAAATGACAGAGCTTTTAAAAGAATTTATGGCAACCAATATACCAACAGTTGAAAAACGTATGCAAGAACTGGTTAAGAATATTGAAGCGCCAGCAGTGTTAAAAGAATCCATGCTGTATTCATTAAATGCAGGTGGTAAAAGAGTAAGACCACTTTTTGTACTTGCTGTTATGGACCATTTCAATGTTCGCAATGATGATGGATTTACAGTAGGTGCTGTCATTGAAATGATTCATACGTATTCACTGATTCATGATGATCTACCGAGCATGGACAATGATGATTACCGCAGAGGCAAATTAACAAACCATAAAGTATATGGAGATGCATTTGCAACACTAGCTGGAGATGCTCTTAATACACTATCATTTGGTATACTTGCTCGTATGCAACAAATTCCAGCGGTATCACGTTTACTGTTAATAGATAAATTAAGTGAAGCAGCTGGAGCTGAAGGTATGGTCGGAGGACAAATCCTAGATATCGAAGGCGAAACAAAACAATTAACATTGTCAGAACTAGAAAAAGTTCATGTCAATAAAACAGGAGCTCTTCTTCGTTTTAGTATCGAGTCAGGTGCCATTATAGCAAATGCCACAAAAGAAGAACGTGCAATCTTAGTGGAATATGCTCATCATATCGGTCTTGCTTTCCAAATTCAAGACGATATTTTAGACATTGAAGGTACAACAGAACAGCTAGGGAAAACAGCTGGTAAAGACGTTGCAAGTGATAAAAGCACTTACCCCGCACTCCTTACATTATCAGGCGCCAAAGAAAAGTTGCATGAGCATTACAACCTTGCGATAAAAGCGCTTGAAAAACTGCCTTCGGAAAGCAGTCTACTAAAAGACTTAGCTGATTATATTGTTCATCGTAACAAGTAATGGCTGTTTTAGTTTGTACAATTGTTTAACACTGTTATAATAGGTGAAACATTGTGCGATGAATATTTTAATGAAAAGGTGTGTGATGGCGATGGATTTAAACAAAATATCTAGTCCATCCTTTTTGAAAGACTTAAATACGAAACAACTTCAAGATTTAAGTGAAGATGTTCGAAAGTTTTTAATCCAAAAATTATCTGTAACAGGTGGTCATATTGGTCCGAATCTTGGCGTAGTTGAGTTAACTATTGCTTTGCATCGTGCGTTCAATAGTCCACAAGATAAATTTATTTGGGATGTAGGACATCAAGCATATGTCCACAAAATTTTGACAGGTCGTGCCAATCAATTCGATACGCTACGTCAGTATAAAGGGTTATGTGGCTTCCCAAAACGCAATGAAAGCGAACATGATGTTTGGGAAACCGGACATAGTTCAACATCTCTTTCAGCAGCGATGGGTATGGCAGCAGCTCGAGATATAAAAGGCGATAAAAACTTTGTTGTCCCTATTATTGGTGACGGTGCTTTAACAGGCGGTATGGCTTTAGAAGCTCTAAATCATATTGGCCATGAGAAAACAAATATGATTGTTATTTTAAATGATAATGAAATGTCAATCGCACCAAATGTAGGTGCACTGCATAATGTTTTGGGACGTTTACGTACTGCGAATAATTACAACAAAGCCAAAGATGAATTAGAACAGCTATTGAAAAAAATCCCTGCAGTTGGTGGTAAATTAGCTGCTACAGCAGAACGGGTTAAAGATAGCTTAAAATATTTACTCGTGTCGGGTGTGTTTTTCGAAGAACTAGGTTTCACTTACCTTGGTCCAATTGATGGTCATAACTTTGAAACTTTAGAAGAAACATTACAAAACGCAAAAAGAATGCAAGGCCCTGTAATAATCCATGTTATTACAAAAAAAGGGAAAGGTTACTTGCCAGCTGAAAACGATACAGTTGGAACTTGGCATGGAACTGGCCCTTATAAAATGGAAACAGGCGATCTTGTAAAGCCAAAAACAACTGCTCCAGGTTGGTCTAGTTTAGTTGCAGAAACTGTTCGAAAATTGGCTCGCGTCGATGAACGAATCGTAGCAATTACACCTGCAATGCCTGTTGGTTCTAAATTAGAAGGCTTTGCTAGTGAATTCCCAAATCGTATGTTTGATGTTGGTATCGCAGAGCAACATGCCGCAACAATGGCAGCTGGTATGGCAGCAGATGGAACGAAGCCATTTTTAGCAATCTACTCGACATTCCTACAACGAGCTTATGACCAAGTATTACATGATATTTGTCGTCAAAATTTGAATGTGTTTATTGGAATTGATCGTGCTGGATTAGTAGGTGCAGATGGCGAAACTCATCAAGGCGTCTTTGACATTGCCTTTTTACGCCATATGCCAAACATGGTCATTATGATGCCAAAAGACGAAAATGAAGGCCAGCATATGGTGCAAACAGCTATTGACTATAATGAGGGTCCTATCGCTCTGCGTTACCCACGTGGTAATGGCTTAGGAGTACCAATGGACACTGAGCTTACAGCTTTACCAATTGGTAGTTGGGAAGTACTTCGTGAAGGTAAGGATGCAACGATATTAACGTTCGGTACGACCATTCCAATGGCACAAGAAGCCGCTGATGTTTTAGCTGAACAAGGTATACAAGTTGAAATCGTCAATGCACGTTTTATCAAACCAATGGATGAAGTAATGTTACATTGCATAATGCAAAGTAAAAAACCAATCTTAACGATTGAAGAGGGCGTATTGCAAGGCGGCTTCGGTAGTGCAGTATTAGAATTTGCGAATGACAATCATTATTCAACCACACAAATTGATCGTATCGGTATTCCTGATATGTTCATTGAACATGGTAGTGTCGATATGTTACTTCAAGAGATTAATTTAACTGCTGAAGAAACCGTACTACGCATTCAACAATTAGTTAATGAAGACAATAAAGAGCAAGCAGGTTTAAATGCATAATGACAACAAAAATACAAAAAGAGCGTGTCGATATTCTTCTTGTTGAAAGAGGACTATGTGAAACACGTGAAAAAGCAAAACGTACCATCATGGCAGGGCAAGTGTATTCAAATGAAGTGCGCCTAGATAAACCTGGTGAGAAAATACCGGTCGATTCTGAGCTCACTATTAAAGGCTCACAGTTACGCTATGTAAGTCGTGGAGGCTTAAAACTAGAAAAAGCATTAGATATTTTTGATGTTGCTGTACAAGATAAATTAATGTTAGATATCGGTTCATCTACTGGTGGATTTACTGACTGTGCCCTACAAAATGGTGCGAAGCATTGCTACGCACTTGATGTAGGCTACAATCAACTGGCGTGGAAAATCCGTCAAGATGGGCGAGTAACTGTAATGGAACGTACAAATTTCCGTTATGTCACAGCACCTGACTTGGAAGAAGGTTTACCTGAATTTGCAACAATTGATGTATCCTTCATCTCTCTAAAACTGATCTTACCTGTGTTGAAATCGTTGTTAGTACCTGGTGGAGATGTTATTGCACTAGTGAAACCACAGTTTGAAGCTGGGAAAGACAAAGTTGGAAAAAAAGGTGTCGTCCGTGAACCGAAAATACATTTAGAAGTATTAGAATCTATTGCAACATTCGCTGAATCAGTTGGATTTGTGGTAAAAGATGCTTCCTATTCTCCGATTACAGGTGGAGAAGGGAATATTGAGTTTCTATTCCATCTGTACAACCCACACCAAGGAGAAGAGCTGCAATCATTTACAGACTTCAATACCTTGGTGAGTGAGGCACATCAACAACTTAAATGACGCGGCCCATTCTTTTGGGCCGTGTTTTTTTCTTGTGATTTTACATAATCGATGTTACGGTTATAAAAAGAAGAGCATAATTATTCATAGAGGTGAAAAAATTGAATAAAAGCCAACGTCATATTCGAATCCGCGACATGATCGCTAATAATGATATTGAAACACAGGATGATTTGGTGGATTTACTAAAAGAAGCAGGTTATCATGTAACGCAAGCGACAATTTCTAGAGATATTAAAGAATTACATTTAATCAAAGTACCTCTTCAAGATGGTCGTTATAAATACAGCTTACCAGCAGATCAACGCTTCAATCCAATTCAAAAGCTACACCGTGCGTTAGCAGATGCGTTTGTAAGCATTGATGGTGCGAGTCACTTCCTAGTGATGAAGACATTACCAGGAAATGCACATGCAATAGGATCATTACTGGACCATTTAGATTGGACAGAAATATTAGGAACTATTTGTGGGGATGACACAATCATGATTTTATGTCGTGAGGAATCCCAACGCGAATCAATAAAAAATCGCTTACTTGAAATGTTGTAATCTGAGGTGAGTTGTCTTGTTACGAGAGCTATCGATTAAAAACTTTGCAATTATTGAAGACTTAACAGTGGGTTTTGTTGAAGGGTTAACAGTTTTAACTGGTGAAACAGGTGCCGGAAAATCAATTATTATTGATGCAGTTCAGCTATTAGCTGGTGGTCGTGGTTCTCAGGAATTTATCCGACATGGTGCTAAAAAAGCCGAGCTTGAAGGGCTCTTTGCGATATCCTCTGAAAACCACTCTGCTTATCAAAAATGTGCAGAAGCTGGGATTGAAATTGAAGAAGGAATGGTTATTTTACGTCGAGATTTAAATGACAATGGGAAAAGTGTTTGTCGTGTTAATGGAAAACTCGTTCCTCTTTCATTATTGCGTGAAATAGGCGCAACATTAATCGATGTTCATGGTCAGCATGAAAGCCAAGAATTAATGGATGATAAGAGACATATTTCTTTATTGGATCAGTTTGCGGGTCCAGACATTGATTCATTGAAAGATCGTTATAGTGAAGAATACTCAGCTTATCGTGAACTGAAAAAGGAACTTGCTGCAATATCTCTCGGTGAACAGCAAGTAGCTCAAAAAATCGATCTTTTTTCATTTCAGATTAAAGAAATTGACGCTTGCCAATTTACAGCAGGAGAAGAAGAGGAATTAGCAGAAGAACGTCGTCGATTGATGAACTTCAATAAGATCTATGAACGGTCCAATACAGCGCATGAAGCCATTCTGGGTGAATCTAGAGGACTGGACTGGATTGGACAAGCTATGACCGATTTAGAAGAAGTTGCTACATTAGATGAAGGCTTTAGAGAGCATTCTGACAATGTATCAGCTGCCTTTTATTCTTTACAAGAAGCAGCATTTCAAATTAAAAACATACTAGATGACCTTGAGTTTAATCCGGAGCGTTTGAACGAAGTAGAGCAACGTTTAGCCTTAATCCAATCGATGAAGCGTAAATACGGTGCTACACTTGAGGACATTCTAACTTATCGTGAAAAAATTGGAGAAGAACTGGAATCTCTAATCAATCGCGATGAAAATATGCAAAAAAACGAACAACAATTAAATGAATTGAAAGAAAATTTACTGCAAACAGCAGAGAAATTAACAGCTGTTCGTAAAAAAGCCGGTCGTAAACTTAGTGATGCCATTATGCAACAGCTACGTGCGTTATATATGGAAAAAGCAGACTTTAGTGTGCATTTTGAACCTCTAGCTGCAGATCAGTTTGATCATAATGGGTTAGATCGTATTGTATTTTATATTGCAACTAATGTTGGTGAACCACCAAAACCATTAACGAAAATTGCTTCAGGCGGGGAATTATCCCGTATGATGCTAGCATTAAAAACCATCTTCTCTTCAACCAATGGTATTACATCAATAATTTTCGATGAAGTAGATACAGGTGTCAGTGGACGTGTTGCTCAGGCAATTGCTGAAAAAATTTCAGCTATTTCGATGCATTCTCAAGTGCTCTGTATTTCGCACTTACCACAAGTTGCAGCGATGGCTGATCACCATTATTATATTAAAAAACATGAAGAAGCTTATCGAACAGTGACATCACTTACTGAAATTTTTGATAATGCGCGAATCGATGAAATAAGCCGTATGATGTCTGGCGCAGAAGTGACAGAGTTAACATTCCAACATGCAAAAGAATTGGTGGAAATAGCTAATTGTCGCAAAGAAGCAATGACCATTTAATTAGGAAACTGTCTGTCCCAACCAATTGGGCGGGCAGTTTTTTACATATGTATTGTTTTTAAAAAAATTTCGATGTAAAACCTTCCACCTTCTCCAATCATCCAATTCACCTCAAATATTTACCGTACATAACATGCTAAAACAAAGCCATAGTAAAAGGACGATGAGGAGGTGAAAAATGAAAAATCAAATGCGTTATGTCATGCAGTTTGTCGCATTGTTATTTGCCATTTTGCTACTACCATTTGGTGTTTCTGCCGAAAAAAGCTTAATTCCGATGGGACATTCAATAGGTGTGGAACTACAGCTTCAAAATGTCTATTTAACAAATGATGTGCTCCTGAAAAACGGTACTTGGTTGAAGGCTGGAGATACTATTCAGACGATCAATTCTCAACAAGTGAGAACGCTTGAAGAAGTAAAATCGCTATTTGTTAGTTCTTCAGGTAAATTAATGGATGTGAAGCTAAAACGTCAGCAAAAAACAGAACATATTAAGATAAAGAAGGAAGAGCTTAAACCTATGTTATCCTTCTTTAGAGATCAAACTGACGGTATTGGTACATTAACCTTTATTGACCCAGAAACAAAGGAATACGGAGCATTGGGTCATCAAATTATCGACTCTGTTGTTTCAGCACCACCTAAATTTTCGTCCGGATCAATTTTCTATGCATCCATCGAACAAATAAAAAAGAGTGTACCTGGTGAACCAGGTTATAAAATATCATCAATTGAACATAATGCTGGACAATTAGGTAGTATAGCCGAAAATAATGTGTACGGTATATTTGGAAAATGGTCGAATGCTTTAGAACAAGGTTTACCTAAACCTATGGAAATCATGCAACCTTCTGAAATAAAAGCTGGTAAGGCACAATTGCTCACGACTATTGAAGGTAAAAAAGTAGAGGCATTTGATGTGAAAATTACCAAAATAGATGACAAAACATTGCAATTTGAAGTGACAGATGCGCA
The DNA here is from genome assembly GCF_050278625.1 of Viridibacillus sp. NPDC096237. Taxonomy (NCBI): domain Bacteria; kingdom Bacillati; phylum Bacillota; class Bacilli; order Caryophanales; family Caryophanaceae; genus Viridibacillus; species Viridibacillus sp. NPDC096237. The sequence goes on from NZ_JBNNTI010000018.1 coordinate 52,484, forward strand.
GTTGAAAAAGAAAACAGGAGGCATCTTACAAGGTATGAGCGGAAGTCCGATTATACAAAACGGGCGATTTGTAGGAGCTGTCACACATATGTATATCGAAACTCCGGAAAAGGGAGCAGCTATACCTCTTACAGAGATGTTGAAAAAGCAACCATCTTAAAGAAAGTGCTTTTATAAATCCATAAAAATACGCTGCACCGGGGAAGGTGGTGCAGCAATTTTTTATAGAAATTTTTATATTGAAAAGAATATGTGATAAAAAGCATTCTTTTTCACTGTTACTTTTGTTACAATAAAAGTGACAAATAATCGACAAATTGTTTAGTATGAATGAATACTGTCGAAATACATAGTATCTCTATGTCTACATACTTATTTTTTTAAGAATAAAAGGTATTCATGCAAAAAAGTCGAATTATCCACTTTGTATCAAAAACGAGTTTACTTTAATTCATCTTGTCGGTTTTGATCGTGTTTAACGGAAGCGCAAGCACAAAGGAGGAAATAATAATGCGAAAAGTAAAAGTTGCAATTGCAGATGATAATCGGGAGTTAGTTCGTACATTAGAGATGTATCTACAAAATAACCCAGAAATTGAAGTCATCGGAACAGCCCCTAACGGCAAACTTTGTTTGAAAATGTTAGAGGAACAAGTACCGGATGTTCTATTATTAGATATTATCATGCCTCACCTGGATGGTTTAGCGGTTTTGGAAGTTATGCATGAAAACGAAATTTATAATAATGTTCAAGTCATTATGTTAACTGCATTCGGACAAGAGGATGTTATGAAACAAGCGGTGGACTTAGGTGCTTCTTATTTCATGTTAAAACCTTTTGAATTTGATCGTCTTGTTTCAAAAGTTTTACAATGCGCGGGTCATAAAACAGAAAAAACAAAACGTGTAAGCGTGCTGCAAGGGTCACAACCACAACAAATGGATCAACGTCAACTTGATGCAACGATTACAGGTATTATAAAAGAAATTGGTGTGCCAGCTCATATCAAAGGCTATGCATATTTACGAGAAGCTATTCAAATGGTATATATGGATGTCGAGTTACTAGGTTCAATCACTAAGATTTTATATCCAGATATAGCGAAAAAATTTGATACAACGTCATCACGCGTAGAGCGTGCAATTCGTCATGCCATTGAGGTCGCTTGGAACCGAGGAAACTATGAATCTATTTCCAAAATGTTCGGTTATACTGTCCATCACTTAAAGAGCAAACCAACTAATAGCGAATTCATCGCCATGATTGCCGATAAAATTCGTATTGAAATGGTTGCTAGTTGAAAGGGTTAGGACATTGATAAATCTGGGTCATAAGGTAGTTGTCAGTTGTCACTGCAAAATTATTTACAGATAACCTATAATTAACTGAATATAAGCGTGTAAATACTAGCGCACTTTCATTTATTGAGTTTACAAAAATTCGATTAAGTTGGAGGTGTGTTTTTTGCATTCAAAAGAGAGGCGGATTACAGAATTCGATTTACAATTAGATAATTTTACATTACGATGCTAAACCTTTATTAGCATAGACATTAAATTGCTTGAGTAGATATTAACATTATTCGTCAACTATCTAAAATAGGAGTTGGAAATTGTGGATGTTGAAAAGGTTAAATCATTATCATTACATATAAGGCAGTGCATCAAGTGTTTGAGGAATTAGAGGGGAAATGATTTTACAGGGAATGTTAGCTATAATCAGGTGATTATAGGTAATATATAATGGAATTGAAAGTGCTATCCTACTAGGAAAATGTATTAAAAAACAAGTTCATCCAGACGTGGAAATCTGATGTGACTTCTTTTAATAGAAAAATTATTGGATACATAGTATTATTTTGTAAATTGATACGCTAATATTCTAAAAACATGATACTATAACACTATATATGTTTGGTGTTATAAAATACCTAAATAGTTACTGATCCACCTTCGCAACTTCGATTTAGTATAAATCTATAGAGGATCTATTTATTTTATTGATATAATAAATAGAAAGATAGGGTCTATTTCTCTAGTACTTTATAAAGAATCTTACGAAAGTATGCCTATTTAATAATATTTATGTTATCAAAGTCCGTTTTTAGAGCGGTTTTTTGGCGTTGTTCTGTAAAAAAACAATATGAAAACGATAATAAGTATAGATATATATTATCGTTTTGAAGGACGGGGAAAAAATGTGTTAATTTTTGAAAATGATTATATTTTTTTAAAAGAAGAAAATGAAAAAGTATATTTAAAGACAGTGGGGGAAGGATTTCCTCTAAAAGAATTCGACAGTATTTTGAAGAAATATCCACGTATTAAACTGTCGAGCTTTGCTATTTTAAGAAAAGTCACTGCAACAGTGACAGAACAATTTGAGGAAATTGGTAATTGGTTGCCGCCTATTGAAATTGTAACTTCTCGGGATCGTATGACAGCAACCATGTATGTCCATGAAGATCCAGCAACAGTCTTTAAAGATGGTACTAAAATGCAGGAACAAATTAAAGAATTTGCTAATAATATGGGAATAGTGCATGGTTTTGTAGATTTAACTCTAGATAAAGTTTTATCAGGAAAACCAACTGTAGTTGCAATTGGGACACCAGCTAAACCAGGAAAAAACGCAAAAATTACATATATAGAACAGCCAGAGAGAAAACCATCAATCCGCGAAGATGGGAAAGCGGATTATTTTGATATGAATTTTATCTCTGAAATAGAAGCTCATGAATGGTTAGGAGAGAAAATTCCCGCAGATTTAGGCGAACAAGGAAAGAATGTGTTTGGCGAAAGCATTCCTGCATTACCAGGTAAAGACGCTCCGATAAAATATGATCAGAAAACTGTGTATGAAAAAGTTGATGAGGACGGAAAAGTGACAATCTATGCAACTGAGGGTGGGGTTTTGGATGATTCAGATGGATTCATGTCAGTTCAAAAACATCTACCGGTTCCAAAGGATGTTGGAGTTGGAACAGGAAATTTAAATTTCGATGGATCTATTAGCATTAGAGGTACGGTACTTTCTGGCTATTCTGTAGTAGCAACAGGTGATATTTCAATTGATGGTCCTGAAGGCGTTACAAGTCCGAAATTAATCGAATCTTTATATGGTGATGTGTATATTCGTGGCGGTATTTTTGGTAACGGTGAATCTGTAGTGCGCGCAGGTGGAAATATCTTTGTTAAACATACAAATGAGAGTACGTTAATTGCAAAAGGTGATATACATATTGGATCATACGCTCTTGGATCCAATTTAAAAGCGAGTAGTATACTAGTTAATGAGTACAAAGGTAAAATTATTGGTGGGCGTGCAGAAGCGACTAATACTATTACTACTGCTATTTCTGGCAATCGTTTAGAGCGTAAAACAGAATTAGTTATTACAATGCCGGACCGAAAAGAAAGTATGCAAATAGTGAAAGAAAAAGCTGAAGAGATGAAAGTTTTAGAAGCGAATATTTTAAATATTAAAGCTCGCATCACGCCATTGTTAGATTTCGTAGATAAGATGAATGGTGCGCAGCGAAAAGCGTTTGAGGATTCAAAAGTACAGTTGCAAGAAAAAGAAAACGAGTTAACTAAGATTGATAAAGAGGTGCAAACTATTTTACAATCATTAAAAAGTATGGGAACGGAAAAGATTCAAGTTACAAAAGAAGCTTATCCTGGAACATTTATTCAACTTGGTAAAAAATCAACGACTTTAAATACACAAACTTGTGGTAATTTTAAATTAGAGCAAGGCGAAATCAATGCCTAGACCCCTAGTGTTTGCACATCGAGGCGCTTCTGCTTGCGAGATGGAAAATACACTCAAAGCATTCAATAAGGCTATTGAGTTGAATGCAGATGGTATTGAGTTAGATTTGCAAATTACAAGGGATGATGTTCCTGTTGTGACGCACGATTTAGATTTACGTCGAGTGACAGGAAAACGCAGTTTAGTAACAAATGTTTCTTTAGCAGAAATAAAAAGACTGCGAGTAGGTAGACCTTTTACACGTAGATACTCAGGTCAGGAAATGATGACATTAGATGAACTGATCGCATGGGTAGAAAAAAATCCAATCGCGTTAAATATCGAATTAAAAGAATCCTTTATCGACAATCCTTTTGTGCTAGAAATTGTGATAAAGAAATGTGCCCACCTACCAAATGTGCATTTTTCATCTTTTTTCTTGGAAGTTCTAGAACAAGCAAAAAAAGTGAACAAACATATTGAAACAGCACTAATTGCCACAAGAAAGTTAAATTGGCATCAGCTAAAAAACCTTCCATATATAGATGCTATTCATGCCAACAAATCACGCTATTATAGACCTGATTATTTGGCTGCTTGTCTATTAGCTAAAAAAAAGTGCCGTTTCTACAATATTACGGGTGATGAAGAATTTTTGAAAAATCCACATAAAGTTGTTGTTGGCTGGATTACGGATTTTCCTGAAAGAGTACGAGGAGTACAAAAAAAGAACGCTGACCATTAACGGTCAGCGTTCTTTTGGTTTGCAAATTTAGCTGAAACTTTTCCTTTTTTTCGATCGCGATGCAATAGAAAACCTGCAAAAAAGCCGAATCCAATGACAAAAAGGACAATGCCAATGATGAATTGCAACCAAAGAAATGGTATTGGATCCACAAGCTTAGCAAATAATGTGTCGCGCATTAATTTAATTCCACCTGCAGCCATTAAACCAGGTATAAGTAATACGATAAACGCTGCAAAACGTGCCATATACTTTCACTCCTCTAATCTATACTCATTTTTACCTGTTGGAGAAGCGTTGTCAAGGAAAGAAAGTTCAGATATGATGAACTTACATAGAATTATGCAATAAATTGCACGATATTGTGAAAGGAAGTGAAGTTCCTTGCAAAGTATACTAATTATAGGTGCCGGTGCTGGCGGAACAGCTATACTACAACTATTATCCAACTCAGAACAACTTCGCACGGTTGCGATTGTAGATATACGTAAGGATGCACCAGGAATTGTGCTAGCTAAAGAGGCTGGTATTGCTACGGAGCAGGATTGGCGAACCATTTTAACAGATAAGATTGATATGGTGGTTGATGTCACAGGGGAGCCTGCTGTATTTGAAGAACTGCTTCTGGTATTGCCGAAACGTACAGCACTTATTCCTGGAGCTATTGCTTACTTAATTGTACAATTGTTGAATGAAAAAGATTTTTACATAAATAAAACCCAACATGCGGCATATAAACAGCAAATCATCTTCAATTCAATAGAAGAGGGTATGATTGGCATCGACCCACAAGGTCAAATTATCTTCTTTAATAGAAGTGCTGCACGTATGACGGAAGTTACTGTCAAACAAGCGATAGGTAAACATATTAACGATATTATTATTGATAGTGCTCTACCACGTGTATTTGAGACAGGACTAGCAGAAATCAATCAAGAACTGAAATTGTCTAATGAAAAGAAAATTGTCACTTCACGATTTCCAATGATTGATGGTAATGGCAATCGAATTGGCGCATTTTCCGTATTCAAAGATATATCAGAGGTCGTCAATTTAGCAGAAGAAATAACAAATTTAAAAGAAATTCAAATGATGTTAGAGGCGATTATTCAATCAAGCGATGATGCTATTTCTGTAGTGGATGAGGAAGGTAGAGGGATACTCGTTAACCCAGCATATACTAGAATTACAGGATTAAAACCGGAAGAAATATTAGGGAAACCTGCAACGATAGATATTTCTGAAGGTGAGAGTATGCATTTAAAAGTTTTGCAAACGAAAAAGCCCATTCGCGGTGTGAACATGCGATTAGGTCCTAACAAACGTGAAGTCATTGTAAATGTTGCACCTGTTGTTGTAAATGATAGCTTAAAAGGAAGTGTAGGTGTAATTCATGATATGACGGAAATGCGGTCTTTAACGAAAGAGTTAGACCGAGCGCGCACGATTATTCGAAAGCTAGAATCTAAATATACATTTGAAGATATTATCGGTGATTCTGAGGAAATGCGCATTTCCGTTGAACAAGCAAAACTAGCTGCAAAAACACCTGTTACAGTATTTTTACGCGGAGAGTCAGGTACAGGTAAAGAGTTGTTTGCTCATGCCATTCATTCTGCGAGTGATCGTATTTACAATAAATTCATACGGGTAAACTGTGCTGCAATTGCTGAGCATTTGCTAGAAAGTGAATTATTTGGTTATGAAGAAGGAGCCTTTACGGGAGCGAAGCGTGGAGGTAAGCGTGGACTATTTGAAGAAGCAGATCTAGGAAGTATCTTTCTAGATGAAATTGGAGAAATGTCCTTAAGTACGCAGGCTAAACTATTGAGAATTTTTCAAGAGGGTGAAATTGTTAGAGTTGGTGGAACGAAGCCGATTTCGATAAATGTACGTATCATAGCCGCTACGAATGTGAATATGGAAAAAGCGTTGACAGATGGTACTTTCCGAGAGGATTTATACTATCGATTAAATCGGATGCCCATTCATATAGCACCGCTACGTCAACGAAAAGAAGATATACCGCCTTTAGTAGATCGTCTTCTTGTTAAATTAAATCAAGAATATGGACGTAATATTCATAAAGTAACTTCAAACGCTTTAATGCTATTAATAGGGCATGATTGGCCAGGGAATGTACGAGAACTTGAAAACGTTTTAAGTCGTGCAATGATTTTCATGCAATCAAACGAAATTGTTTTAGAGGAAAGACATTTACCTAAAACACTTTTCCATTCCTTGCATCAGGAAATTATCGTTGAAAAACCTTTTTATGAAGGAACTCTCGCGGAGCAGCTCGAAAAAACGGAGAAACAAATATTGCAACAAGCATTAATAGAAAGCCAAAACAACAAAATGCGAGTTGCAAAAAAATTAGGGATATCTATCCGTAGTTTGTATTATAAATTAGAAAAATACAATCTTGCATAATGTTGCATGCAAAAAACTGCATACTGTGCAAATTTTTGCGTCGGTGAAAAAGCCGAAATGTTGTCAAATATAGCATTTTGGCATTTTATATTTTGGCACGCTTCTTGCTAATATTATAGTGACCTAGAAAACTAAGTTAATAGATGATGAATATCAAATTTAAAGAGTTTGGTCAACATATCAAAGGGGGCACTACAATGGAGATTTTTAAATATATGGAGAAATATGATTATGAACAGCTAGTATTTTGTCAAGATAAGACTTCAGGGCTAAAAGCTATAATTGCTATTCACGACACAACTATAGGGCCAGCACTTGGTGGTACACGTATGTGGACATATGCTTCAGAAGAAGATGCAATTGAAGATGCTCTGCGCCTAGCACGTGGCATGACTTATAAAAATGCAGCTGCAGGACTAAATCTTGGTGGAGGAAAAACAGTAATCATCGGAGATCCTTTAAAAGATAAAAATGAAGAAATGTTCCGTGCACTGGGGAGATTTGTACAAGGTTTGAATGGTAGATATATTACAGCTGAAGATGTTGGTACGACTGTTGCAGATATGGATTTGATCCATGAAGAAACTAATTATGTAACAGGTATTTCTCCTGCATTTGGATCGTCGGGTAACCCTTCACCAGTAACTGCATATGGTGTATTTGTGGGCATGAAGGCTGCTGCTAAAGAGGCATTTGGTAGTGAGTACTTGGAAGGTAAGAGAATTGCTGTACAGGGCTTAGGTAACGTAGCATACACACTGTGCAAATACTTACATGAAGCAGGCGCGCAATTAATCGTAACAGATATAAATGAAAGCGCTGTAAATAGAGTAGTAGAAGACTTTGGTGCTATGGCGGTTGATCCATCAGATATCTATGCTCAAGATGTAGATATTTTTGCACCATGTGCACTTGGTGCAATTATTAATGATGAAACTATTCCACAACTAAAAGCTAAAGTCATTGCAGGTTCAGCTAATAATCAATTAAAAGAATCAAGACACGGAGATATTATTCATAACGAAGGCATCATTTATGCACCAGATTATGTTATTAATGCTGGTGGCGTTATCAATGTTGCGGATGAATTGTATGGCTATAACCGTGATCGTGCGATGAAGCGTGTAGAAGGAATTTACGATAATATAGAGAAAGTAATAGATATAGCAAAACGCGATGGGATTCCAACTTATTTAGCCGCTAACCGATTAGCAGAGGAACGCATTGAGAAAATGGCAAAATCACGTAGTACATTTTTGCAAAATGGAAAGCACATCTTATCTAATCGATAATTAAAGGGCCGTTCAGAAATAAGGTAGGGGTACTTCATTTCTGAACGGATTTATAATGGGAGAAAAGTTTACGAACTGCAAATAAGTTTGTGAGTTTAATAGGCTGGCATTGGGGAATGTCAACTACGAAAATGTTATATTGTAAGAGTACTGGTTTTACATGGCGGTATGAAAGGAAGTGTTTAAATGGCTAAGGACTATGATGTGGTTATTTTAGGTGGCGGTACAGGTGGCTACGTAGCAGCAATTCGAGCAGCGAAGCTTGGGTTGAAAACAGCCGTTGTTGAAAAGGGAAAGCTAGGGGGTACATGTTTACATAAAGGCTGTATTCCAAGTAAAGCATTACTTAGAAGTGCGGAAGTCTTCGCGACAACAAAGAATCATGCTTCTTCGTTTGGAGTGAATACAGGAGAAGTAACGCTTGATTTTAGTAGAGTGCAAGAAAGAAAAGATTCAATTGTGGCCCAATTACATCAAGGTGTGCAAGCATTAATGAAGAAAGGCAAGATCGACGTTTATGAAGGAACTGGTCGAATTCTTGGACCTTCTATCTTCTCACCAATGCCAGGGACAATTTCAGTTGAACTGGCAAGTGGAGAAGAAAATGAGATGCTTATTCCTCAAAATGTTATTGTGGCAACAGGTTCTAGACCACGTACTTTACCAGGGCTAACAATCGACGGTGAATTTGTTATTACTTCTGATGAAGCACTTGCGTTAAAAGAGCTTCCGTCATCCATTCTTATTGTTGGTGGTGGTGTCATTGGAATTGAGTGGGCATCAATGTTAAATGATTTTGGTGTTGAGGTAATTGTTATTGAATATGCAGACCGCATTCTACCAACAGAAGATCAAGATATTTCAAAAGAAATGAAAAAGCTATTAACGAATAAAGGGATTAAATTTGTAACTTCTGCAAAAGTATTAGCAGAAACACTGTCAATCGCAAATAATAAAGTTTCAATTGAGGCAGAAGTATCCGGTGAAAAGCAAAGTTACAATGCAGACAAAATACTTGTTTCGGTTGGTAGACAGGCAAATGTAGAAGGAATAGGGTTAGAAAATACAGAGATAGTTGTAGATAATGGCTTTATCCAAACAAATAATCATTTTCAAACGAAGGAATCTCATATTTATGCCATTGGGGATGTCATTGGCGGGTTGCAACTTGCACATGTTGCTTCCCATGAAGGTATGCACGCAGTAGAGCATATTGCAGGATTAGCAACTACAAAAGTAGATGACAAATGGATATCCCGTTGTATTTACTCAAGTCCAGAGGCAGCCAGTGTTGGTATAACTGAAGAACAAGCAAAAAAAGAGGGAATTCCGATTAAAATTGGTAAGTTTCCTTTTAAAGCAATTGGTAAAGCACTTGTTTACGGAGAGTCAGATGGTTTTGTGAAGATAATAGCAAACAGTGAGACTAACGATCTTGTGGGAGTGCATATGATTGGACCACATGTAACAGATATGATTGCTGAAGCGGGTCTTGCAATGGTGTTAGATGCAACGCCTTGGGAAATTGCGCATAGTGTCCATCCACATCCGACATTAAGCGAAGTACTTGGAGAAGCGGCATTAGCGGTTGATGGCAATGCAATTCATATGTAAGAAGGAGCTGGAAGAAATGGTTGAAAAGGTTGAAAATCGTCATGGAGAAATCGGTTTATCAAACGAGGATGTACTGAAAATGTACGAAACAATGCTACTTGCACGTAGAGTCGATGAACGTATGTGGCTATTAAACCGTGCTGGTAAAATTCCATTCGTAATTTCCTGTCAAGGGCAAGAAGCTGCTCAAGTAGGTGCGGCCTTTGCGCTTGATAATAAAAAAGATTATATTGCACCGTATTATCGTGATATGGGGGTTGTTCTTCATTTTGGTATGACGACAAAAGAGTTAATGCTTTCGGCCTTTGCAAAGGCCGAAGATCCAAACTCAGGTGGACGTCAAATGCCGGGCCACTTTGGCCAAAAGAAAAATCGTATTTTAACAGGTTCATCACCTGTTACTACGCAAGTCCCTCATGCTGTAGGGGTTGCACTTGCCGGTAAAATGCAAAAGAAAGATTTCATCACTTTTGTAACACTTGGTGAAGGTTCTTCTAACCAAGGAGATTTTCATGAAGGGGCAAACTTTGCAGGAGTACACAAATTACCAGTAATTATTATGGTTGAAAACAATAAATATGCGATTTCAGTACCAGTTGAAAAACAATTAGCATGCAAAAACGTTTCAGACCGTGCAATTGGATACGGGATGCCAGGGGTTACTGTAGATGGTAAAGATCCAATTGAAGTATATAAAGTTGTTAAGGAAGCAGCTGACCGTGCTCGCAATGGGGAAGGGCCTAGCTTAATTGAAACGGTAACTTATCGTCTAACAGCTCACTCTTCTGATGATGATGATCGTCAATATCGTACGGCAGAAGACTTAGCAGAGGGCCGTGCTACAGATCCAATTATTACATTTGCAAAATACTTGCATGAGCAAGGGATTCTAACAGATGCCCTCGAAACAGAGATCAATGAACGCATTATGGCAGAAGTAAATGAAGCGACAGATTATGCAGAGCAAGCTCCATATGCTGCTCCAGAAGATTCGCTAAAATACGTCTATGCTGAAGATGGAGGGAGTATCTAATGGCGGTTTTATCCTATATTGATGCAATTACTCTTGCGATGAAAGAAGAAATGGAACGCGATGAGCGTGTTTTTATATTAGGTGAAGACGTTGGCCGCAAAGGTGGCGTTTTTAAAGCAACTCAAGGCTTATATGATCAGTTTGGTGAGGACAGAGTATTAGATACGCCACTTGCAGAATCTGCGATTGCGGGTGTCGGAATCGGCGCTGCAATGTACGGTTTAAGACCTATCGCTGAAATGCAATTTGCGGATTTTATCATGCCTGCAGTCAATCAAATTATTTCAGAAGCATCACGTATCCGTTACCGTTCAAACAATGATTGGACTTGTCCGATAGTAATTCGCGCACCATTTGGAGGCGGGATTCACGGCGCTCTTTATCATTCACAATCCGTAGAGGCTGTATTTGCAAATCAGCCTGGTTTGAAAATAGTTATTCCTTCTACACCTTACGATGCAAAAGGTTTATTAAAAGCAGCTATCCGCGATGAGGACCCGGTGTTGTTTTTTGAACATAAACGAGCGTATCGTCTTATAAAAGGTGCGGTTCCAGAAGAAGATTATACAATTGAAATCGGTAAAGCAGATGTGAAACGTGAAGGTGAAGATATTACGGTTATTACTTATGGTCTTGCAGTTCATTTTGCTTTACAAGCAGCTGAACGTTTGGCACAAGACGGTATTTCAGCGCACATCCTAGATTTGCGCACGATCTATCCTCTAGATAAAGAGGCAATTATTGAAGCGGCATCTAAAACAGGAAAAGTGCTACTTGTCACAGAAGACAACAAAGAAGGTAGTATTATTAGCGAAGTGGCAGCAATCATTGCAGAAAACTGTTTATTCGATTTAGATGCTCCAATTAAAAGGCTTGCTGGACCAGATGTACCGTCAATGCCATATGCACCCACAATGGAGAAATATTTCATGATAAATCCAGAAAAAGTTGAAAAAGCAATGCGCGAATTAGCGGCGTTCTGATGTAAAGGGGGAGAAAATTATGGCAATTCAAACAATTAAAATGCCTCAGCTTGGGGAAAGTGTTACGGAAGGTACAATTGAGAAATGGCTAGTAAAACCTGGTGATACTGTACAGAAATACGATTCTTTGGCGGAAGTGAATACAGATAAAGTCACTGCAGATTTGCCGTCATCTTTCTCAGGCGTCATTAAGGAACTTATCGTTGGAGAAGGCAATACATTAGCTGTTGGTGAAAGTGTATGTACGATTGAAACAGAAGAAGAAATAGAAAAGCAACCTGCTTCACAACAAGCAGAGCAAGCTACGCAGCTAGCATCCGTACCAGCTCCTCAGCAAACGGTAAAGGCGCCAGTAGTAAATCAAACAGGTAAGGCTCGCTATTCACCAGCTGTTTTAAAGTTAGCGCAAGAACATAATATAGACCTTCAATTAGTTGAAGGTACAGGTGCTGAAGGTCGAATAACACGAAAAGACATTCAAAAATTAGTAGACAGTGGAAGTATCCCAACTAGTAGTACAGCAGTGCCACAATCACAAGAGACAAATACTGTAGTAACGCAAGTATCTGAACCACAAAAATTCCAGCCAATTCCAGCAGTGCAAACTGCAACAGGTGATATTGAAATTCCTGTAACGAACGTTCGAAAAGCTATCGCGAATAATATGTTACGTAGTAAACACGAAGCGCCACATGCTTGGATGATGGTTGAAGCCGACGTTACAAACCTGGTAAACTACCGTGATTCTATTAAAACTGAATTTAAACAATCTGAAGGTTATAACATTACGTACTTTGCCTTTTTCGTAAAAGCGATTGCGCAAGCATTAAAAGAATTCCCAATGATGAATTCTATGTGGGCAGGCGATAAAATCATACAGAAAAAAGATATTCATATCTCTATTGCTGTTGCAACAGAAGATGCTCTTTTTGTTCCGGTAATTAAACACGCTGATGAAAAATCAATTAAAGGCATTGCTAGAGAAATTAATGATCTTGCTGGAAAAGTTCGTACTGGTAAATTGAAATCTGAAGATATGCAAGGTGGAACATTTACTGTAAATAATACGGGATCATTTGGTTCGGTGCAGTCTATGGGGATTATTAACTACCCACAAGCGGCGATTATTCAAGTTGAATCAATTGTCAAACGCCCAGTAATTATGAATGGTGGAATGTTTGCTGCAAGAGATATAGTAAATTTATGTTTATCTCTAGATCATAGAGTTTTAGATGGATTGATTTGTGGGAAATTTCTCGCTAGAGTCAAAGAAATTCTCGAAAACACAACAAAAGATAACACTTCTATCTACTGAAAGTAATCTGAAAATCGTAATATTGCGATTTTCAGATTTTTTTATACTTTTGCGATTGGATATTCTTGTGTAAAATAGGAATAGAATTACCAAAGGGGGGAAGCTAGTTAGCGTCCACATGAAGAACAATATGAAAGAAATTGATTTCACACAAGCTAATTATGAACAATGGCAAGAATCTGCTGTTAAGGCTTTGAAAGGTAAACCATTCGAATCTTTAATTACGAAAACAATCGAGGGTATTTCATTTGAACCAATTTATACACAAGACCAACTAGTAGAAAAATTAGATGGTAAATTAGCAGAACAAGTTTCGACTATTCGTTCATTAAAAACAGGTGAAGAATGTCTAGCAGCACAACAAATATTTGCAGATTCACCGGAATCTTTACTTCAAGGCGTTAAAGAAGCTTTGGCAAAAGGAAACGATATTATTAATATTGATAGTCGCGTGAATTTTGCATGGGATGAAAAAACTTTGAAAGAATTGTCAGTACTTTTTACTGAAAATTCATTCAAACTGAATTTACAAAACAATCAAGATGCTTTATTACAAGTATTTAACTATATTAAAGAAGAACAAAAAGAAGTTGTTAGAGGTTTTATTTCTTGTACAGACACTATTATTTTAAAAGGTTTCCCTCATGTTCGTACGATCAATGCGAATGTATTAGAAGCCCACTATGAAGGTGCACACGCAGTACAGGAATTAGCAGTCGCATTACTACAAGCTGCCGAGTACATGGAAACAGAAGAAGATATCGAAGCATTTGCGAAGAAATTCTTTGTTACCTTTGCAGTAGATACTCAGTTCTTTGTTGAAATAGCTAAACTCCGTGCTTTCAGAGTTCTTTGGAAAGCGTTTACATCGGCATATAATACTGAAAAAAACCTACCTATAACAATTGTTACTGAGACATCGTTACGTAGTTTCTCTAAATTAGATGTGTACGTTAACCTTTTACGTACAGGCAATGAAGCGTTCACAGCAATCCTTGGTGGTGCTGACGTTTGTACAGTACATCCACATGATGTTCTATCTGCACCGAATGACAAATCAATTCGTATAGCACGCAACATACAATTAGTGGTTAAAGAGGAAACGCATGTTGAGCATATTATTGATCCATCGGGTGGTTCATATTTCATCGAGACTTTAACAGCTGAGTTAGTTAAAGACGCATGGGCATTATTCAATGAACTACAAGAAGCAGGCGGTTATAATACTGTAAAAGCAAGTGGACAACTAAATACACTATTAAAAGAAACAATGGATCAGCGCATGAAAGAAGTAGAAACACGTAAAAAATCACTAATCGGTACAAATATCTATGCAAACCCGGCGGATGAAATTGATGAGTGCAATAACCCGTTATTTGCAGATTACAATCGCTTAGCAAAACCATTTGAAGAGCTTTGCTTAAACTATGCTAAAAACCAACCCAAAGTTGCACTGCTAACAATTGGTCAATTAAAACAATTCAAACCTCGTGCAGATTTCGTGTCTGGCTTCTTTGCAACAGCTGGTATTGTACCAGAGAAGAGTCCTGAAATACAATCAGTAGGTGAAGCAAAAAGTTGGTTATCTGCAACAGACGCGAAATTTGTCGTTGTTTGTGGGCAAGATGATGCGATGAAGGAGTATATTCCAACATTACTTGAATCTAAACCAGCACAGATTTCACTTGATGTAGCAGGTAAGTTTAAAGAAGAACAAGATGAATGGACTAAAGCAGGCTTAAATGGTTTCATCTACACAGGTCAAAATATTATCGAAAAATTGACGAGCTTAGCAGCAAATGTGCAGGAGGTCCAACGATGAATAAGCCAAATTTCAAAGAGATTGATATCCAAGCAGTGTTAACAGCAAATCAAACAGTAAGAGATGACAAAAATTTCATGACAAATGAAGGCATCGAGATTAAGTCAGCATATACTGAACAAGATTTGGATAACTTAAAACACTTAAAAGACTGGCCTGGTATTGCACCAAATACACGTGGACCCTATCCAACGATGTATGTTGGTCGCCCTTGGACAGTTCGCCAATATGCAGGATTCTCTACTGCTGAAGAGAGTAATGCTTTCTACCGTCGTAACTTAGCGATGGGACAAAAAGGTTTGTCAGTCGCATTTGACTTAGCAACTCACCGTGGTTATGACTCAGATCACCCTCGTGTAACAGGTGATGTAGGTAAAGCCGGCGTTGCCATTGACTCTATTGAAGATATGAAAATTCTTTTTGATGGTATTCCACTAGATCAAATGTCAGTATCGATGACAATGAATGGTGCTGTATTACCGATTTTAGCTTTTTATATTGTAGCTGCTGAAGAACAAGGTGTAACACCTGATAAACTTGCTGGCACAATACAAAATGATATTTTAAAAGAGTATATGGTACGTAATACATATATTTATCCACCAGCTGTTTCTATGAAGATTATTGCAGATATTTTCGAATTCACTTCAAACTATATGCCTAAATTTAACTCAATCTCTATTTCTGGTTACCACTTACAAGAAGCTGGTGCCACAGCAGATATCGAGCTTGGTTATACATTAGCAGACGGTCTTGAATATGTTCGTACAGGTTTACAAGCAGGAATCGATATTGATTCATTCGCACCGCGTTTGTCGTTCTTCTGGGCAATCGGTATGAATTATTACATGGAAGTTGCGAAAATGCGCGCTGGTCGTCGTATTTGGGCCCAAATGATGAGCACATTCGATCCTAAAAACCCAAAAACATTAGCATTACGTACACACTCACAAACTTCAGGTTGGTCATTAACAGAACAAGACCCATTCAACAATGTTACACGCACATTGATTGAAGCGAATGCTTCTTCAATGGGACATACACAATCATTACACACAAATGCGTTAGATGAAGCTATTGCACTACCTACCGACTTCTCAGCTCGCATTGCACGTAATACGCAACTATTCTTACAAGAAGAAACGTTAATGACGAAAGTAATTGATCCATGGGGCGGTTCATTCTACGTTGAAAAATTAACAGATGAACTAATGAAAAAAGCATGGGAACATATCGAAGAAATAGAAGAATTAGGAGGTATGGCGAAAGCGATTGAAACAGGTCTTCCGAAAATGAAAATTGAAGAAGCAGCTGCCAAACGACAAGCAAAAATTGATTCTAAAGCTGAAACAATCGTAGGTGTTAACAAATTCCGTCTTGCAGAAGAAGAACCAATCGACATTTTGAATATTGATAATACAATCGTCCGTCAAAAACAAATTGACCGTATTAAGGCCATGCGTGACAAACGTGATGATAAAGAAGTACAGCGCTTACTGGCTCGTATTACTAACGCAACTGAAACAGGTGGGGAAAACTTATTAGCTTGTGCAGTAGATGCAGCACGCGCTCGTGCAACACTAGGTGAAATATCGGATGCAATTGAAGTTGTTTCGGGTCGTCATAAAGCGATTATTCGTTCAATTAGTGGCGTTTATAGCTCAAATTTCTCAAATGAAGAAGAGATTCGTGAAGTACAAGAAATGGCTGAAGGTTTCTTAGAGAACGAAGGTCGTCGTCCACGTATCTTAATCGCGAAAATGGGACAAGATGGTCATGACCGCGGAGCGAAAGTAATCGCTACAGCATTTGCTGACCTTGGTTTTGACGTTGATATTAGTCCATTATTCCAAACACCAGCAGAAACGGCAGCCATGGCTGTAGAAAATGATGTTCACGTTGTAGGCGTAAGTTCACTTGCAGCTGGTCATAGAACTCTAGTGCCTGAACTGCGTGAAGAACTGAAGAAAATTGGGCGAGAAGACATCTTAATCGTTGTTGGTGGGGTAATCCCAGCACAAGATTACCAATTCCTATATGACAATGGCGCTTGTGCAATTTTCGGACCGGGTACAGTCATTCCTGTTAGTGCACAAAAAGTAATTGAAGAAATCTATAGAAAATTAGGTTACGAGGAAGTGGTAGAGTAATGGACCACAACAAAGGGATGGACGATGGTGCACTATTTGTAATGGATGGTATCGCCGCATCTCATGATGGAATGGTGCCCTCAGGTCGAAAAAAATTCCGTAAAAAGAACAACGACGATATTAATATCGCAGAGCTCGCAAAGCAAGTTCTGGCTGGTTCTAGACTCCATTTATCAAAAGCCATTACTCTTTTAGAAAGTACGAATAAGTACCATAAAGAGAAGGGCCAAGAATTATTACAAGAACTATTGCCTCATACTGGAAACAGTATTCGTATTGGTATTACAGGGGTCCCTGGAGCAGGTAAAAGTACTTTTATCGAAGCATTTGGAGGCAAATTATGTGATATGGGGCACCGTGTGGCTGTTCTTGCCATCGATCCAAGTTCGAGTCTTACTGGAGGAAGTATTCTCGGAGATAAAACAAGAATGGAAGAGTTAACGCGAAATCCACGTGCTTTTATCAGGCCTTCTCCAGCAGCTGGTACTCTTGGTGGAGTGCACAAAAAATCACGAGAAACAATGTTGTTATGTGAGGCAGCAGGATATGATATTATTTTGATTGAAACAGTCGGTGTTGGACAAAGTGAAACGATTGTCCGTGGCATGGTAGACTTCTTTCTATTACTCGTTCTAACAGGGGCGGGGGATGAGCTACAAGGCATGAAAAAGGGCATCATGGAGCTTGCTGACACTATAGTTGTCCATAAAGCGGATGGTGATAATGTCCGACCTGCTAAAAAAACAGTTGCTGAATATAAACAATTTATTCACTTCCTACAACAAGCTACACCTGGATGGACTACGCAATCTATGGCGGTTTCATCATATGAAAATAAAGGCTTAGAAATAGTTTGGGAAACGATTTTACAGTTTAAAGAAATCGGCGAGGAAACGAATTACTGGTCAATTAGGCGTAGTGAACAAACGACTGAATGGTTTCGCTCTATGATTACGGACCATTTAATCGATTCATTTTACGGAGTACCAGAACGCAAGCAACAAGTAAAAAGCTTAGAAGAGAAAATTTTACAAGGGCGATTAACTGTTACTCAAGGCGTAGATCAATTATTTAATAAAAAATAAGTATTATCAATTTGATATTTAGAGAAGGGCCATCTGAGTAAATCGGTGGTCCTTTTGCTTTCTAACTGGTAAAACGTTTCAATAATGCACAGCATATTTTAAGGAAGTAGATACATACATACATCAGAAGTAAATTGATGTGAGGTTTCTTAATTGTATTCTCTATCTGTATTTTAGGGATCTATTTTACATTGCAAACCATTACTCGCATCTTCTATTGAAATTCATCAAGTAAATATTTTTCAATCAATTGATGTTTTGCAGTTAAATATCGATGGCTCTGTAAAGAATGCCTTTTATACATATGAAGGTAAAGATGTGACAATTATTTACAATGAATTATATATATAAGTTGAAGGTGAAATTGGAAAAAATACCAATACTAGATTTGAAATAGTTGAAGATAAAGGAGATTGGACAAGTATTAGCGAAATATATATTTATAAGGACATACAAAGGGTGGCACACTTATTTGGCCAACGAATAATTTATGTGGTGACCGTGAAGACTATTAAAACTTATAATTGTACGTGAAATCATCTTGTTTTTGAACAAGTGCTTTGAAATGCATCTAATCACCTGTTATAGTTAAAGAGAATTTGAAAGGAGCGTTACAACATGAATATGGATTATGATTTGTTTATGACAGATATGCTACGCCAAGCGCGTGGAGAGATGGTCGCTAGTGGCTATGAAGAGTTAACTACGCCCGAGGCAGTAGATGAGGCATTTAAGCGCCAAGGAACAACTTTAGTAATGGTGAACTCAGTGTGTGGTTGTGCAGGTGGTATCGCACGCCCAGCAGCATCGCATGCTGTACATTATGATAAACGACCAACACATTTAGTAACTGTTTTTGCTGGACAAGATAAAGAAGCAACTGCTCAAGCGCGTATGCACTTTGGTGAGGATCATTTACCATCATCTCCATCATTCGTTTTACTAAAAGATGGCCAAGCTGTAGGTGAAATTGGACGTCACGAAATCGAAGGACATGATCCAATGTCAGTCATTACTAATATTCAAGCTCTATTTGAAGAATACTGCGAAGAAGTATAATAATAGAAGAAAGCTGTCTCCAATGTCATATTTGGCTAGAGATGGCTTTTTTTCCTGTTAAAGATGACAAGGAGGGTATTTAATGAAAGGATTTTCAATAGGCTATCGTACGCTAAAAACGGCAATAGGTGCAACTATTTCAATTGGATTAGCACAACTCTTCGGATTAAATTTCTATACCTCTGCAGGCATTCTAACGATTTTAAGTATTCAACCAACGAAAAAAAAGTCACTGTATGAAGTTTATACACGTATATTGGGAAGTATTATTGGGATAACTTTGGCCTTTCTTTTTTTTGAAGGTGTCGCATATGAACCAATCGTACTGGGGTGTATGATACTACTCTTTCTGCCGATTTTAGTGATGTTGAAAATAACTCCAGCATTCGTATCCAGTATCGTTATTGTTTTACATATTTTCCATACTAAAAATTTTACAAATGAACTATTAATAAATGAATTATCATTAATGTTAATTGGATTCGGAACAGGTTTAGCCATGAATTTATATATGCCAGATATCAAACATAGGCTGGAAAAATATCGCATACGCATTGAAGAGCTTTATAGTGCAATTTTTATAGAGATTGAGAAATATTTACGCAATAGTGACACGAGCTGGGATGGTAAAGAACTAGTAGAAGCTATGGAAGTGTTAAACCGAGCGAAATCCCTAGCCTATAAAGATGTAGAAAATCACTTAACTAGACGAGAAAATTTATATTATATGTATTTTGATATACGTGAACAGCAACTTGAAATTATTGAACGCGTCTTACCTAAAATCACAAATCTTCCCGTTATTGTGGAGCAAGCAGAATTGGTAGCTGATTTTATGGAGGATTTGTCACAAAATGTTCATTCTGGGAATACGGCTAGTAAATATAGAGAAAAATTAGATGCGGTTAAAGTGGATTTTGCAAAACTACCATTGCCAACAACACATGAAAATTTTCTAGCTATGGCATCTCTATATCAATTCATAGAGGAAATGGATCACTACCTAGCCATTAAGCAAAGTTTTAAGGGACTAAGCGTGTCACGTAAGCATTCTACAAAGAATGCTTAATGCTGAAAACAGCTTAGTCCCCCAAAAAGTCCCCCATTTTTAATTGAAAATGAAAACGCCTCACATTTGAAGCGTGTTTTTGAATACTTCAAGTGGTACATTTTTGTTTTCTTCAGATGCATGTACATAAACTTTTAAAATCATTTCTGAGGAGTCCCCCAGACGGTTTGCAACGGTCACGACTTCAGTGCCACTTGCGATTAAGATGGACGCGTGAGTATGTCGTAAAGTATGCGGTTGTACGTGAAAACCTATTTGTTTACCGGCAGAGTTAAAATTTGTTCTTGTTGATGAAACACCAATCCCATCCAAATTTAAGTGAGAAATGAAAATCTGAATTTCCTTTAATTGCTCTATGCGTATATTCCATAAAACAAATTTAAACATGTCTTAATTATTCACGGCTTTTAAAATTTAAAATATTATACATGTAAAGAAAGTAACTCCCTCTTTCTTTTCGTAAAGGCTCACCATCATGGGAAGGGCGATGTAGGAATATGTTGAAAAAGTATAGTCGCTGCGCGTATTCGAGTTGGACCATAACCCATAAAACGTTATCTTGAATACTCCTATACAATGTTTCTTCTATAAGATCCTAATACCAAAAACATATACTAACACGTTAAAACCCGAAGCTTACGATTGGCTTCGGGTTTTTCTATGCCCACAGCGCCTTTAGTACACCCTTTTGTCACTATTTGTAATATTTTGTCTATACAAATCTATTTACCTCTTTCACTATTTTATTTATAGTTAAATAGTGGTAAAAAAGTAAATAAAAAGGGGGTGAAGTAATGAAAAAGGTAGGGAAAATTGTAGCATCATTGTTCGCTGCTGTTATGGTCTTTGGAATATTTCAATTATCAGCGTCAGCGTCAGACATTCAAGTAGATTTGACGCAGCAGCAGAAAGAAGAGTATTACAAACAATACGCTGAAATTATCACAGAGGTAAATAGTGAACAGTCAGAAGCTGATTTGGAACTTGTGCCTTTTGATAAAGTTACGGATTGGTTTAAACCAGATGAATTTAGAGAAATAGCAAAGGAAAGAGCAACCCTGCAGTTTGTTTATGATGTTAAAGGTCTTGAAGCAACAAAACCAACAAAGGGTCTTTCTGCTTTGGGGGCTGGTACTGCTAGTGCAACAAAGTCAAAAGGTTTTAATGCTAGAGGTACGTCTGTAACTCTATCTGTTACGGGAATTTTCTATACAGAATACTATGATCTTTATAAAAGACAACTATTTTCTGGAATTAAATCTGTAAGTTCAAGATCAAATAAAGGATCTTGGTCACAATCGGGGTGGGAGTATACTTCAATGGATATGGGTACTACATATTCTCTTACTACTTCGGGGAGATTAGAATATAATAATATTACATCATCTCACCATGTAGCTATTGAATTTTATTGTACTGCTACTGGTGGTGTTGAGTAATAATAAAAAACAAAAGCCTTAAACGCTCATATTTGCGTTTAAGGCTTTTTTTGCGTTTTATCCTTCGGAAAGATTAATTCATTTACTTTTACAATGGAGGGCCGACATACAGGCCCGAATAAATTTAACGAAGGAAGAGGTCTTTATAATGACAAATATGTTTTTCAAACACTCGCCTGTATAACCTTATTTTTCAAGTAAAGTCATAAGATTACTTAACATTATTTAACTTTGTAGAAGACTTGAAAAAGAGCTATGATTTAATACTGATAGACACGCCACCTAGTTTGGAGTTAATAGCGGAAATGTTTCTAAAAGTTAGCGACCAAGTAGTCATTCCATTTATGCTCGAATTGTTCGGCGTTAATGGTCTAATGAACGTAGTGGAAATGATACAAGATTTTAAAGAAAAAGTAAATCCTAAGTTAGATATAATAGAATCAAATTTATATCAAAAATTGCCCTGTCCATTGGTAGTGACCCCTTAAAGTTTTTATTATGCGGCTGATTGGTTGGTTTGAGTTCGGTATTGCACGGGACTTAGACCAGCCAATTTTGCTTTAATTCGTTTGTTATTGTAGTAATCGATATATTGCTCAATCTTCTGTTCTAGCTCCTTATAAGATACTAATTCTTCGCCATAATACATTTCTTGCTTTAGAATCCCAAAGAAATTTTCCATTGCCGCATTATCTGCACAGGTTGCTTTTCGAGACATACTTTGAAAAATTTTGTTTTGCTTCAATGTCTTAATCCATTTGTTGTGTTGGTAATGCCAACCTTGATCCGAATGAATGGTTGTTCGATACTCTGCTTCATTTTTAATAATCTCTACTACTTGATTTAGTAGCTCCATCACGAAATCTAATATTGGTCTGTTTGCAATGCCAAAAGAGTTAAAGCTTTTCATCTCCAGCACATTTAAATTCAGTCACATCTGTTACGAGCTTTTGGAGACGAACTGATGTATTGAATCTACGATTTAGGCGATTCTT
>NZ_JBNNTI010000019.1:0-74991 GCF_050278625.1 Viridibacillus sp. NPDC096237
GTTCGTCTACGTAGCAACAACAGACGGCACACCACTTGAACAAATCAAAAATGAGCTTCAAGTGGCATAAGGTACCAGTCATTGCATTTTATGTGGTAATATTTGTATTTAAAAATACTCATTTAGAGTATTAAGAGTAAAATACCCCCACCAACTGCTGATCGCATCATGGCAACTGTTAGTGGATGAATACCATCTGTTAAAAATGTCTGTGTTGTACCAACTGTCCCCCATAAAACAGCTGCCAATAATACAAAAGCATATGGTAATATACTCACTTAATAGCTCACTCCTTATGTATCTTTTCATAAATATACCATAAATTCTGAAAGTTGAGGCAAACGTTTTCTTCTATTATAATGAAGGCAAAAGGAGGCATTGATCTATGTACAAAACCGTCGCGGATACAGCGAAAGATATCTCAATGCCAGAGCAACAAGTGCTGCGTTATATACTAGAAGGTCGCATTCATGCTGTTCACGATGGAGAACAGTTTTTAATCAGCAGTGACCAATTTGAGCGTTACCATGATCAACTTGAGCGTATCAAAGAAGAAATTGAAATTTGGAAGAACACACCGATTCCAGAAGATATTGATATTAAAGATGAAGACTAAAAGACAGCCAAGAGCTGTCTTTTAGTTTTAGGTTAAATAAATAGAACCCCTTACATACCCCATACACTCAATAACAAAAACACCAGTGGCGTCTTTGAATAGCCACTGGTGTTTATCATATGTAGAAGCTAGCAACTGAATGCTGCTCCAATATAAAATTAGATTGTAACTGGCGCTGTTTGTTTAGCTAGCATGTCTGCGTAATCTTCAACCATTACACTTGCAGTTGGGAACATACCTGCTCCCGGTCCTACAAGAGTTAAGGTACCAATGTAGTTTGTATCAAGAGCTACTGCGTTATTAACACCTTCAATTGAGTAAAGTGGATGTTCTGGTCCAACTAATTCAGGTCCAACTTTGGCGATTAACTCTCCATCTTCGCCTAATTGTACATCTGCTACATGGCGGTAACGTAAGCCTTTTGCAGAAGCTTCTTCTACTTGCTCGGAAGTGATTTCAGTAATACCAATTACATCAACATCTTCCCATCTTGGTTGTTTACCAAATGCTAACGCACTTAGAATCATAAGTTTTCGGAAAGCATCTTGACCAGAAATATCATTGTAAGGATCCGCTTCTGCATATCCTAGGCTTTGTGCATCTTTTAATACATCATCGAATGCTAGGCCTTCACTACGCATTTGAGTTAGTATATAGTTTGATGTACCATTCAAGATCCCTTGAATATGGTGTACGTCATTTACTCGTAAGATATTTTGCATTGTTTTGATGACAGGAACGCCACCAGCAGTTGTTGCTTCATAGCCCACTTGTACGCCATATTGTCTCGCTTTTTCTTGTAAAGATAGGCCGTGTTTAGAGAACATTACTTTGTTAGCTGTAATTACGTTACAGCCACTTTCGATTGCAAGTGCTGAATATTTGAATGCTGGCTCTTCACCAACAATCGCTTCGAATACAACTTGTAAATCTGGAATCGCTAAAATATCTTCAAAGTTATCTGTCATTAACTCTTGAGGTGCATTTGAACGAGGTTTAGTCACGTCACGCACTAAAATTTTTGCAATTTCAATATCTACTCCTAATGTCTCCTTAAACTGTTCACGCTTTTCATTTATGATATGATAAATTCCTTGCCCTACAGTACCAAATCCTAGAATTGCTACCTTTACCGCTGCCATACGATCGCCTCCAAAATAATATTGCAATCTTACACTCAATCTCCAAATTGTGTTCAAACCCCATCTAGTATTGATGGTATTGGTATCAAAATCAGATGTTAAAACTCATTGTGTAGTTCAGATTTTGTTTGTTCTTCAGCCCAACACCATATGATATTGACTTCCAATTAATTCAGAGAAAAAGATATATCGCTATTTGCTAATTATGTTGCTGTACTGCTGTATTGAACCCCTTCACAGCGTGTATGCCTCACAATCCCCTTACGAATAGTTCTTCAAATAGTGTTTAGCGATTCTATCAATCACTAATACACTGTGTTTCAATTTTTTTACTTATTGATGATTTTAGACTATTAATGAACAGATTACAAGAAAAATCTTTCGGGAGAGGACAATTGTTTTTCTAGAAAGGTCAAATTAATCCATTAATAATAACATATTAACTGTATTTTAAATTTCCAGACAAATTGTTCATAGTATAAAATATTATACTTTGAAAAGGAAAAAGGATGACATAATGCCTCTCGTCATCCCTTGTCTTGATCTTTTCTTCTTATATAAATACTTATTTTGCTACTACCGCTTCATCTACTTTTGCGAAAGCATTATCTAGAGCTGCAATAATATCTTCAATTGCTTCTAAACCAATTGATAATCGTACAAGCTCTTCAGATACTCCTGCAGCTACTAATTCTTCCGCACTTAACTGTTGGTGTGTTGTAGATGCTGGATGAATGATTAACGAACGTGCATCACCAACATTAGCTACATGGGAGAATAACTCGATATTATCAATTAATTGACGACCGGCTTCACGCCCACCTTTAATACCGAATGTTAGAACTGAACCAAAGCCATTTTTTAAATATTTCTTTGCATTTTCATGAGTTGCACTGTCTTCAAAGCCATTGAAGCTAACCCACTCTACATTTTCGTGACTACGTAGATATTCTGCAACTTTTTGTGCATTTTCATTGTGGCGTGGTACACGTAAATGTAGTGTTTCGAGACCTTGAATTAATTGGAATGCATTGTCAGGACTTAATGTTGGGCCGAAATCACGTAGTAATTGAACGCGCAGACGAG
Source organism: Viridibacillus sp. NPDC096237 (assembly GCF_050278625.1). Classification (NCBI taxonomy): domain Bacteria; kingdom Bacillati; phylum Bacillota; class Bacilli; order Caryophanales; family Caryophanaceae; genus Viridibacillus; species Viridibacillus sp. NPDC096237. Next base: position 2,845 of record NZ_JBNNTI010000019.1, read on the forward strand.
TTGCGAATGCAGCACTTGCAGCATCAACACCATAGCGAATACCATGATAAGATGCATCTGGCTCAGTATAGTCAGGGAATTTCCCTTGTGTCCAATCAAATTTTCCAGCATCAACAGCGACTCCACCGATTACTGTACCGTGTCCACCAATCCATTTTGTTGCAGAGTGCACTACAATATCTGCTCCGAACTTGATTGGATTTGAACCATATGGTGATGGGAATGTATTATCAACAATTAATGGAATCTCATTTTCATGTGCGATATTTGCCAAGGCTTCAATATCTACTACAGTTAAACTTGGATTACCGATTGTTTCCACATAAATCGCTTTTGTATTTTCTTGAATTGCTGAACGGAAATTTTCTGGATCTCTTTCATCTACAAATGAAGCTGTTATGCCATAGCGTGGTAAAGTATTGGCTAATAAATTATATGTACCGCCATATAAACTACCTGAAGCAACGATATGATCTCCAGCACGAGCAATATTTAAAATTGAGAATGAAATAGCAGCCATTCCTGAAGATAATGCTACTGCTGCTGTTCCACCTTCTAAAAGTGCAACGCGTTTTTCGAATACATCGACAGTTGGGTTCATAATACGAGAATAAATATTACCAGGTTCTTCAAGTGCAAATAGTTTTTGAGCATGCTCCGAACTATTAAAAGCGTAAGCGGTTGTACGATAAATTGGTACCGCACGTGCACCTGTTGTTGGATCTGCTACTTGGCCACCGTGTAATAATAAAGTTTCTGGACGTAAGTTAGTCATCATTTATTCCTCCTGAATGTTTTTAGATGGCAAATCGGAGGTATGATGAGGATTTTGTGGAAAAACAAAAACCCTCTTCACTAAGAAGAGGGTTGCATACGCAATTTTTCCTCCCCTTATCTGTCAGATCCGATTAAAAATCTGTAGGAATTAGCACCATTGTGAGTTCGTCACTCACCGGTTGCTGGGCATCGTAGGGCCTATCCCTCCGCCGCTCTTGATAAGAGTATTTGATTCAGTTCCATCTTGTTGACAAGTATAGAAGATATATCGAACCGATGTCAATACCTTTATTTGTCTTTTCTGAAAATTAATTTAATAGATACTCTGTTTAGTCATATAAAATTAATTTAAGTAAACTTTAAATTATGGTAGCCTAAAGAAAGTAAATATTTTCATTTCACAAAGGGGTTTCTAATTATGGTAAAAGAATTACTACGTAGTCACTCTTCTGTACGCAAATATACAGGAGAAAGTATTCCTAAAGAAGTCATTATCGATTTAATTGAAACAGCACAAATGGCGGCAAGCTCTCATTTCGTACAAGCATACAGCGTCATTTGGGTTACGGATGAAGATAAGAAGAAAAAACTTGGAGAACTTTCAAATAATGAGTTCCAGTTTGGAACAGCTGGTGCTTCGTTTTTATTTTGTGTAGATTTTAAACGACTGCAAGTTGCTGGTCAAAAAAATGGTGTAGAAATTATTGCTGATTCTGCGGAAAACGTACTTGTAGGTGTTGCAGATGTTGCACTTTTCGCTCAAAACTTCGTTATTGCTGCTGAAGACCAAGGTTATGGTATTTGTTATATTGGTGGAGCGCGTAATAATCCAAATGAAATTAGCGAATTATTCGGGCTTCCAGAATACGTTTTCCCCTTGTTCGCTATAACAATCGGTGTACCTACTAAGCGAAATGAAACAAAACCTCGTTTACCAGTACAAGCTGTACTGCATGAAAATAATTATGATGTAGAACAATATGACACATTGCTAGATGAATATGATGCAACACTGGAAGCTTACTACGCTAGTCGTGGATCAAATCGTAAAATGGCTAACTGGACAAAACAAATGGCTGACTTCTTAATAGAGCAACGTCGACCACATATCAATGAATTTTTGGCGCAAAAAGGCTTTACTTGGAAGTAATAAAGGAACCTCTAAAATTAGGGATACCTAGTTTTAGAGGTTTTTTGTATGCGTTTGACCTAATTTGCTTCATTTTATAATACTAATTATCTCTTTCACTTAATCATAAACCTATGAAAAAACCTGCCACTATGAAGTGACAGGTAGACATTTCATTTTATTCTTTTACTAATCCTTCTATTACGAGCTCTTTTACAGGTAAGAAGACTTCGCCTGAGTTGATATATTTCACTTCGACTTTGTCGCCTTCTTCTAGATAGATTGCTAGTGGTACAACTTCTGAGTTGACACTATAGTTATCTTTGTTATCTAACATAAACGACACAGTTGTGAAATCGCCATTTTTCTCTTTATAAACTCGAACAATTTTCCCTTTAATTGTCGCTTGTTCTTGTTGCGAGCTACCGTTTACAGAACCGCCACCACGGCTTAAGATCGATTTATATTGTCTTAATGCCTCATTTGGAGTTGTACCTGAAACTGAAAGCTCAGGATTAGCTGCTGAGACGATGAAATAGTTTTGTAAGAAACCATTTGAATCGAGAACTGGTGTTAACCAGCTTGCCTCACCATAGAAGTTATAGATGATTGGCATTTGACCTTGCCATTTTTTCTCAATGAATTTCTTTTCGATTATTTGTAATGCACCTTGAGAATCCATGTACGAATCTTCTTGATTTCCAGTGTAATATGTTGCCTCTCCTGTGCGACCATTTGTAAGTGAATAGCCAAGCATCGAATCGACACCTTCTTTTGGACTTGTAAAGTCTGTGAAGTAGTACATATCGCCATTCTCATCAAATATCGGGCTAACATTTGCTTCAGTTCCTTCATCTGAAGGTAATTTCACATCTTTTTTACCAAATTTACTATTCCAGAAACCATGAATATAGTTACCGAAATAGCTATTTTGGAGACTAACTGCTTCAGGAGAAATTGCGCCATCGATAAATGCTGGAACATCTTTTAATGCAAATGTTTGGGATTTACCAGTTTCAGCATCTACCATGACAATTCCTTCTGCGTCAAAGCCGTTACGAGCTGTAATGAATTTACCATATGAACGAATATAATACGGTTTACCGTCATCATCTACTTCAAGTTGCGGCTCACCGTAGAAGATTTTCGTCGGATTTTCTAAACGAATATGACGCTCAATATTATAGTTTAAGAAAGACGAAGTTGTATATTTCATTTCTGATTTGATGAACTTTGGATTATCTGAAGAGTCTGTCGCACTCATTTTAAAATAACCCGGTGTTACTTTCCCCTTCGTCCATTTAAAGAAGCCTGAGAATTCAACAGGAGCGATGTATACAAATTCACCGTTTACCTTTTGAATTTGTAAGCTACCTAATTCATAGTAACTTGTATTTGGTACTTGGCTAAATGCTTTTTTCATTTTATTACGTGCAAATTTTGGTGGCACGCTTGCTGGCTTTTTTGTTTCATCGAATGCTTTCAATTCAACTTTTTGTGTCATTTCAGCTGATGAGAATTTATCATTCGCATTAAATAGAGGTGCCGTCAAAATATATACGCCAAAGCCTAAGCTTCCTAAAAACAGAATACCTTTTAAATTACGTTCCATACCACTTGCAGACCATGCTCCAAGCGCTGTTAAAACAATCATAGCTGGCCATAAAAGCGTCCAGTTTTGATCAATTATTAGAACATAGTAAATTGTAGCTGTAGCTATAAAAGCAACTATGAATACGAAAATAAAAAATTGGATTTTGAATTTGGTTTTCAAATCTCCATCTTCTGTCTTACTTGTTATCGGTACAATTAATAGTCCAGCTACTGCTGCAACTATGGCCGACATTATTAATGTAGCAATCATTTTAACCATCCTTTCACATATCTATTTTACGATACAACCTCTAGAAAGTTTCAGTTATATTTTTTATTAGAAAGGTTTTATTGGTTAACGGCAAGAATACTCTTTAATACAAGGAGGTAAGTACATGAAACAAAAGATTCTTATAAGCGTAATCGTCCTATTTGGTATCATTTATATTTTCTTTATACCTGCTGAACCAGTTATTGTGAAACTTAGCTTTAAAGTAGTTCCAATGCTGCTCATTATTTGGTTAGCTTCACTTCAAAAAGCACCACCTAATACAAGTTTTAAGAATTGGTTACTACTCGGTTTGCTCTTTTGTATGATTGGTGACGCAACGCTTCAGTGGTTTTTAATTGGGTTATCCAGTTTTTTAATTGGGCATATCTGTTATATCGTCGCATTTATTCAATTAAAGGAGAAAGCTATTATTAAACCTGCAGCTAGTCTTCTATTACTATATGGGGGATTTATGATTTTTTGGATCGCTGGGACTGTCTTTAAATCTGGGGACCTTATTTTAGCCATTGCAGTTGTCGCGTACATCACTGTTATTTTAACTATGGGCTGGACAGCAATTCAGACAAACGCGAAATTTGCTATTATTGGGGCTCTGTCATTTATTTTTTCTGATTCAATATTATCGATTAATATGTTCATTACAGATGTACCATTTTCGCATGCACTTATTATGGTGAGCTATTACGGTGCTCAGCTATTATTTGCTATTAGCATTTCTTATTATTCCGTCATCCGAAAGAAAGTGTTAGAATAGTGACAATGCTTTTACAATAAGGGGGCTATTCCAAAATGAAAGAAACAGTAATTGAACGACTAGTACGCTATGCGCAAATCGATACACAGTCTGATGCTGAAAGTGAAACAACTCCATCAACTGAGAAACAGTGGGATCTACTTCGTGTACTGGAGAAAGAATTAGCCGAAATTGGTATGACTGAAATTTCACTTGATGAAAATGGATACCTATTTGCAACACTACCAGCTAATTCAGATAAACAATTACCGATAATTGGTTTTCTAGCACACGTTGATACTGCCACTGACTACACTGGTACAAACGTTAAGCCACAACGTCACGACAATTACGATGGTGGAGATATTCAACTAAATGCAAACACAATTCTATCTCCAAAAAATTCGCCAGAACTTGCTAACTATGTAGGTCAAACTTTGATCACGACTGATGGTACTACATTACTTGGTGCTGATGATAAAGCTGGTATTGTTGAAATCATGACAGCTATGGAGTATTTAATTGCTAACCCTGATATTAAACACGGAAAAATCCGGGTTGCTTTCACACCTGATGAAGAAATCGGCCGTGGACCACATAAATTTGATGTTGACGCATTTAATGCTGATTTTGCTTATACAATGGATGGTGGCCCTTTAGGCGAATTACAATATGAAAGTTTCAATGCAGCTGGAGTAAAAGTAAAAACTTACGGCGTAAGTGTACACCCAGGCTCTGCCAAAGATAAAATGGTCAATGCTATTACAGTGGCTATTAAATTTCAATCTTATATGCCTGAAGATGAAGTACCTGAAAAAACTGCTGGTCATGAAGGCTTCATTCACTTAATGAACTTCAATGCACATATTGAAGAAGCAAGACTTTCTTATATCATTCGATACTTTGAACGAGAAGAATTTGAATCAAGAAAACAATTGTTTAAAGAAGCTGAAGCTAAAATTAAAGCTGAATTCGGTGAAAGTGCCATTACTGTTGAAGTAGCAGATCAATACTTTAATATGGCAGAAAAAATTGAACCAGAAAAACACATTATTGAAGTAGCATATAAAGCAATGGAAAATTTAGATATCAAACCTTTAATTTTACCAGTTCGTGGAGGTACAGATGGTTCTCAACTTTCTTATATGGGAATGCCAACTCCGAATATCTTCGCTGGTGGCGAAAATATGCATGGTAAATTCGAGTATGTTTCTGCTGAAACAATGGTCAAAGCGACTGAAGTTATCATTGAAATTGTCCAATTGTTTGAGCAACGAGCATAATGTGAATTAATAGGTAGGTGAAAATTTGAAAGAAATTGCTCTAGGTGTTTTAGCGTCATTATTTTTTGCTGTAACTTTTATTTTAAATCGTGTAATGGAGTTAGATGGTGGTAGTTGGCTATGGAGCTCATCATTACGTTACTTTTTCATGCTTCCCTTTTTACTAGTTATTGTGATGTACCGTAAAGGCGTACAACCAATGACAAAAGAAATGAAAAGACAACCTAAAGCTTGGCTATTATGGAGCTTTGTTGGGTTCGTCCTATTTTATGCACCGCTAACATTCGCGGCTGCCTATGGACCTGGTTGGCTTGTATCCGGAACATGGCAAATTACAATTGTTGCAGGGGTATTATTAGCACCACTTTTCGTCATAAAACTTGAAAAAAAAAAAATACGACAAAAGATTCCTATCGTATCTTTGCTTATTTCATGCATTATTTTAGTTGGAATTATATTAATTCAAATCCCAAGTGCTAAAACAGTTTCTGCTGAAAGCTTGATGCTAGGTATCCTGCCGGTTATTGTAGCAGCGTTTGCTTACCCACTTGGCAATCGTAAGATGATGGATGTGTGCGATGGTCGCTTAGATACCTTCCAAAGGGTTCTTGGCATGACCGTCGCTTCTCTCCCTGCTTGGATTATATTAGCTGTTATTGCTCTACTAACAGTCGGATTGCCTTCCACTAGCCAAGTGATTAATTCACTTCTTGTTGGGGTTAGCTCAGGTGTTATTGCGACTATTCTTTTCTTTATCGCAACAGATCGCGTCCGTGATAACCAAGGTAAACTTGCAGCTGTTGAAGCGACACAATCAACTGAAATTGTGTTTGTTATAGCTGGAGAGATGATTATACTAGGTATTCCATTACCAGAATTACTTGCTCTATTTGGCTTAACTGTTATCATTATCGGAATGTTTTTACATAGCTATTACACAATGATTATGAAGAAAAAACAACCGCCCACTGTGGATTATTATCAAGACCAAAATTAAAAAAAGACAAATAAATAAAAGGGCGTTACATATTTGATATAACTAATATGTAACGCCCTTTCCTTTTTATTTAACTAAAACCCCTCTGTAGTTGAATAAGGACTCTCATAAAAATTTGTCTCTATTTTTGTGAATTACTTTTTTCTCTCCAAGTATTCATTAAGTTCTTGTGATATTCCTTTGGGTTTGAATGCCTTTTGTCTATATACTGAAATGCTCCTTTTTTAAAGGAGCGTTTTTTTATTATTAACCGTTCATAGATTCCGCTATAGCTTCATGTACAAGTGTAGCATAAAATTTCTCACCCTTTGGATTCGGGTGAGTCTTGTCAGGATAGAAAATGTCTTTATTATTATTTGTTTCACTATACCAATCTACTAATGTTACATTACTATTTTTTTCTGCAGCTTTACTTAATTTTTTATTTACCCCGTCTTGCCAATCCTCTGGCATCCTTGTATTCATTAAGTAAATTGTACGTTCCTTGCCAATAGCTTTTAATAATGTATCTAATTGTGCTGTACTAAAATCACCGTTAGAGCCAAGACCATATAATGTACTTCTTGTTCAACTAGACTACTCCGTTAGTTCAATAAAGGATAAACAAAAAGAATCAATTAAAAAAGATTCAATAATTGATTCTACAATATCAGATGAAAATGTAATAAAGAAAATTGACCACTAGTTTTGGGGTGTTGAACTACATTTCCGGCGCTTTCATACCAAACTTTGCCCATTCCTCTTTTGAAGGTCCGTAAATTCCTGGAACTGTTAATCCAGCCATTCGCATAAGAATCGTCATTTGTCCTCGATGATGGCATTGATGTTGAAGCAAAAACAATAATAGTGAACCATTTGGTATTTGTTGACCAAGAAATTCTATAGGCTCTTGCAGTGTACGCTCAGTCCATTGTTCTTTTAATGCTTGTATAAATGCATTACTAGCTTGATGATAACTGTCTTCTATAATCTGAGCCGTAGTAGGAACTGGATAATCTTCGTCTGGGGCTTCAAACTTTAAATTTGTATTTGAAGTAATAATTCGAATAGCAGCTACAGTATGCCAAGCAATACGTCCTAAATTCCAATTTTGTGAAGTTACTTCCTGTTTGAGTGATTCATCAGTTAGATTACTCAGTAGTTTCTGTGTAGCAGCAGCTTCAAACTCCCAAGATTCTAAAAAACAGCCTAATGATTGGAACATGAAAATCCCCCTATAAATGTTTTTTCTTCTTTTTTAATAACCCTACAAAATAAAATTCGAATTCCACTTAACTGATTAACCTAAATATTCTATAAAGTTCAATCTAAATCCTTCTTCAACTATCCTGCTGCGTTAGTTCAAGAAAGAAAAAAAGAGATGCATATGCAACTCAATGATCTTCTAGTAAAGCATCCGTTAGTTTAAGTGTATTCACTCACAAACTTTAAATTTTCATTCTAAATCTTATGGCTGAATTACTTAAAATACCATTTTAATGCATTCGTGCACAATATTTTTTCGGTAGCTTTTTCATTAAATACATGCTGAATCAAATCAATGTCTGCATACTCAAAGTGTCTTTTCGCCCTTGTAGATGGCAAATCTGTTCCGAACATAAGAGCGTCTGGGTTAATATCATAAATTGAGTTTAAGGCATTCTCAATATTCAATTCTACACGACCAAAACCAGTAGCTAGATTTACCAGTAACAATCCTATCATCATTTGGTGTTTTCTTTTTTTATGTGTATCCTACCCATATTAAAGTAGATGGTTCCAAGCGAAAGACATACCCCCTTATATATCACAGAACTAATTACCGAATGAATAGGCTCTTACAAAAATGTAAGTTTATATCACCTTAATCAATACCCGTTCATCTCCAAAAAACGTAAGATAGATAATGGAAAACCAAATGTAGGAGGATATATATGACAAAACCAGTTGTAGACGTGAAAAACGTTCAAAAAGTATACGGTAAAAAAGGGGAGAACCAATCATACGCGTTAAAAGGTGTATCATTTTCCATTCAAGAGGGTGAATTCGTTGGCATTATGGGACCTTCTGGTTCTGGTAAAACAACATTATTAAATGTAATTTCAACGTTAGATAAAGCGACAGGCGGCGTTGTTGAAATTGCAGGAACGGATATTACGGAAATGAAGCAAGGTGAGCTTTCTGATTTTCGTTCACAAAAATTAGGTTTCATCTTCCAGGATTTCAACTTGTTGGAGAACCTGTCTATTTATGAAAATATTGCACTTCCACTATCTCTTCAAGGTGTTTCATCACGTAATATTGGACCAAAAGTCGAGAAAGTAGCGGGTATGTTAGGAATTACAGAAATACTTCAAAAGTATCCATCTGAAGTATCTGGTGGACAAAAGCAACGTTCGGCAGCAGCACGTGCGTTAGTTCATGAACCAGCAATTATTTTAGGGGACGAGCCAACAGGATCTCTTGATTCTAAAAATGCAACAAGTTTACTGGATGCGATGACAAACTTAAATAAAGAACAAGGTGTATCTATCATGATGGTTACGCATGATCCGTACAGTGCAAGTTACTGTCAGCGTATTTTATTCATTCAAGATGGTGAGCTATATAAAGAAATTCATCGCGGTGGTACACGTGATGAATTTTATAAAAAAATTTTAGACGTGCTTGCAGACTTAGGCACACAAAAAGCGTAAGGAAGGAAGTTCAATCATGTTATTTAAGCTTGCCATGTCAGGACTAAAAAGTAGGTTACAAGATTACATCGTCTTACTTGTCGGTCTTATTGTCTCAATTTCAACTTTTTATATGTTTCAAACATTAGCACTCAATAAGGCGTTCCTTGAATCTAACTCTTCTATTAAGGATATTGTATCTGTATTTAAAATCGGTTCCTTTTTATTAGCGGTTACCACATTTTTCTATATTTTATATGCAAATTCTTTCTTATTATCTCTTCGCCAAAAAGAGTTTGGCATGTACATGATGTTAGGAGCAAAAAAGCATAAAGTTACATTCCTAATGTTTATTGAGACAATTGTATTAGGCGCCGCGTCTCTTGTGATTGGAATTACATTTGGTGTAGGACTTGCAAAAGGTATCGGACAGTTATTAATGAAACAACTCGAATTTGTTGGTGATGGTTATAAAGCATTTTATATTCCATCTATGACCAATACTTGCATATTCTTCTGCGTACTATTTGTATTATCGGCAATTATGAATAGTATTAAATTATCTCGTATTTCTGTACTGCAACTTGTACATGCAGATGCACAAACAGATCGTGTTGCATTAAAAGGAAACATGACAGGTTTAGTTGCAATCCTTGGTGTGATTTTATTGGGTATTGGTTATGTATCACTAATCTATATGCCATATGTAAACCCGCTAATTGCTACTGGAGTAATGGCCCTTGGATTAATCACAGCAACCTTTGGTACTTACATGTTATTTGGATCACTTCTCCCAGTTATGATTAAAAAGTTAAAGAGTAATAAAAAACGTAGGGAAAAAAAGCTTAATGCTTTTACTTTTGCACAATTAAATTTCCGTATGAATAGCCTTGCAAATGTACTTGCCACGGTAGCAATCTTAGTGGCTCTTGGAGCTGGTGGAATTGCGTGTGGTATGGCATTTAAAAACAACACCGGAGTAATGATTGATCAAAGACATATTTACGATTCAGTCATTCATAATCCAACAGCGGAAGAAAAGAAAATTTTGAATGCAATCGTATTTACAGATAAGCTTGAATATCGTTACAAAATAGATGACCAGTATATTTATTATCTAAAAGAAGATTTAGAGAAAAATCGTCCTTTAGTAGCAAATAATGATAAAGAGTTTGGGGAAACAAAGAGAGTTTCAGAAGAATTACCAATTGGTACATTTTTAAATCCAAGTGACAAAGTTAAAAAAGGTGCAAACACGAAAAAGTTATCACAACAATGGAGTGAAGCTTTCAAAACAATCCAACCAAATTATATGTATCCTGATCATGAAATGAAAATTGTAGATCAAAACATATACGATAGTATGAAATGTAAAGAAAGTACTGTGTTTATTGGGAAAACAGGTGATTTTGAGTCATTATTAAAAGAATGGAAAGCACTTGATGAATTACAGGTAGTTAAATATAAAAATGTAACAGTGGAAGAACTGGATAGTAAGTATCAAACATATAGTATGTTTCATCATTTTACCAGCGGAATAACGTTTATGGGATTCTTCGTTGGAATTGCGTACTTAGCAATGATGGCAAGTTGCTTAATGTTTAAAATTCTATCTGGTGCATCCAAAGATAGTACACGTTATCAAATGCTTCGTAAAATCGGTGTTCGCCAGGAGTTATTAATACAATCGATTTATAAGGAGTTATTCTTCGTATTTTTAGTCCCAGCAATTGTGGGTATTACTCACATATTAGTTGGTATGAACGTGCTCCGCCCTCTTTTGATCGATCCGTATTTCCGTATTTGGTTACCAATTGTTATTTTCGTAGTGATTTACTCGATTTACTACTTGATTACAGTTCAATTGTATAAAGGAATTGTACTTCCGAAAGAAAATTAATGTAATGATATTATTTATACGAAATATCAACATAATCTGACCCCATTTATTGATCATATTTAAAAGATATTGTAGCTTTAAATGATTTGCCTAAAGGTTTAGATAGAGTTATTATCGTCTTATTAAAAGTAATGTCTTATGACAATAAAAGCAAAGGGCACAAGAACTAGGATATAAAACAGTACAAGTTCTTAATAACAACATTAACAAACTTGTAAATGCAGACATTTTTTTAGAAAAGGTGCTGGTACATATCAAGTAAATGCTCGTTATTTTGGTCGTGGCCATTGGTACGATATACAAGAAATTCGATTACAACAAGTCTATTCAGCTAAGAGGAGAGAGCTTAAAACAAAAATAACATACAAAAACGACGAGCCGCCCCAGAATTGATTCTAAGGCGGTTTTAACGTTCCATGTCATATCCACGTTGTTTCTTGATTTCTTTCTTATATTCACGCTCAAATTGATTATCTACCCCCTTCATATCCAGTTCATTCTTAATAAGACCTCTAAACGCCTTAAATTGCTCTTTAAAGACTTTTTTCGTTTGTTGATACAAAACCTTTACATTTTCTTTTAAAACGTCTATATCTATATGAGCTTTTAAAGAGCTTATTTCAGTATTTAATGTTTCAACTTGATTCATTAGCTTTATTAACTTTCAAATTAGGAATTCTTTTTTCAAAATCCTTGAACCACTCCAATAAAATTTTAATATTACCGTCCTTAATATTCTCACCTTATTCTAGATGATTTTAAAAAAATAGTTATTCAACTAAACTGCCACGTTAGCTCAATAAGAAAATGGCTCTACTCCTTATTGAAGTAAAGCATCAGTTAGTTCAATAAGCAAAGTACTCCTTATTAAATAATCTCTCCTACTTACGGTTATCCTCGACTTTATTTCAAATCTACAACTTGTCTTCACCGAGTCGTTATGCAAAAGAAGATAATATTTGGTTGAATCTATCGCGCTCCTCTAAAAAAGCGCAATGGCCGCTGTATTGGAACGGAACTAGCTTCGAATCTTTGATCAGCTTATTTGTTTCTTCAGCTTGGGTAAACGGAGCGACTTTATCATGAATTCCGTGAATAATTAATGTGGGTACATCGATCTGACCGAGATCGTTGTAAACATTTTCATCTCTAAGCGTGACCATAATGGCGGAAGTCGCCCAATTCGCCGCTTGTAATCCCATTAAAACGAACCAATCGGATTTCGGTTCGGAAATATACTGAAAGAAAAAAATTCCCGTTTGGTCTTGCAGCATTTGCGGTCGGTCATGATTTGTATCTTCGATGATTTTATTTGTAAATTCTTTTGGAACGCTAGATGGAGAGGCAGCGTCGATCAGGACGAGTTTAGATACCCCATACCCTTTATAACGAGCCATATAACGAATCGGGATCGCGCCTCCTGTAGAGTGTCCTGCCAGTGTTATGTTTTTTAACTGTAACGCCTCAATGACCATGCGGACATCATCTGCTAATCTATCGAAACTGTACCCGCTAAAAGGTTTATCCGAATTGCCATATCCCCTCCAATCCATTCCGATACAACGATATCCAAGCGTTGGAAGGTAGTTGAACTGATATTCGAACTGGTTATGGTTTAGCGGCCATCCATGAATAAAAAGTATCGTTTTATTTCCCTTCGGATTGATGTCCTCTATAAATACGTTGACCCCTGATTCGACAGTTACAAAGTATCCCAAGTGTATCACCCCAATTATTAAAAAGTAATTTCCCATTAAGATATTTCACCCAAGACAGAGTGTATGCCTAATTTCGGCGAACTTTGTAGAAATTGAAGTAAAGCTCCCCGTTAGACATCCATGAAGCGCAAAATCAGCGCTTCACCACAGAGAATGAAAATGGTGAAAAACCTGAAAGAGTAAGCACACATCAAGATGATATTGACCGACTAGATTCTATTCCTGGAATAGCTACAAGAATGGCGGAACAAATTTTATCTGAAATTGGTACTGATGTGAAAAAGCAATTTCCTAGTGCAGCTCATAAATTATGGAGCTTTGAAACAAAGTTACAATGTTTCTAAAAAAGACGTGATGTTTTGAATAAAGTCACGACTTTTTAAAAAAATGTTATGATGTTCTCAACCTTGTATAGCTGAGGTTCTTTATTTAAACAAAAGAGGAAGTTTAATGGAAGCTGATTATAGGGGGAATTGTTTTGCAAGGAAAATGTATTAAATTTTATGAGTTCGGTAGTCCTAAAAATGTGTTAAAAGTTGAATATAAAAGTATAGAACCACCAAAAAACAAAGAAGTTATAGTTCGAATGTTAGCACGACCTATAAATCCATCTGACTTAATCCCAATAAATGGGTCATACTCACATAGGATTTCTTTACCCAATATACCTGGTTATGAAGGAGTTGGCATTGTAGAAGATGTAGGCCATTTAGCTTCCAAAGATCTCATTGGTAAACGTGTTTTACCTTTACGTGGGGAAGGTACTTGGCAAGAGTTTGTTAAGACATCTGCAGACTTTGCAATTCCTATACCTGATTCAATTAATGATTTTACGGCATCACAAATGTACATCAATCCAGTTACAGCATGGGTGACTTGTACGGAAATTCTAAAATTAAAACCTAATGATGTTTTATTGGTTAACGCTTGTGGTTCTTCCATCGGACATCTTTTTGCTCAATTATCCCAGATTTTAAATTTTCGATTAATTGCAGTTACAAGAAATAATAAATATACAGAAGAGTTACTTCATCTTGGTGCTTCTAATGTAATAGATACTTCTACAGTTTCACTCTATGAATCAGTGCTGGAATTAACAAATGGAATAGGTGCAGATGCAGCTATTGATTCCATTGGAGGCTCAGATGGAAACGAATTGGCCTTTTGTTTACACCCTAATGGAAACTTTTTAACCATAGGTCTTCTATCAGGGATACAAGTAAATTAGACAGATATTGTAAATAAAGCAAGAGTAAATGCTAATATGTTTCATTTACGGAATTGGGATAGAAATGTCTCAGTAGATAAATGGCAAGAAACCTTTCATCGCTTGATTAGTTTAATAGATGATAAAAAATTACGTTTAATGAGGGTAGATTCCGAGTATGATTTGATAGACGTAATAAAAGCTATTGATGTAGTCGAATCTTTTAAGAAAACTAAAGGGAAAGTATTTTTAACTAGCTATTGAGTTAATTGTTCTTTAACTTTTGGAAGCAAGGGTTAAGGAACAGGAAATAATCAAACTTATTTATAAAATTGATATACCAATTAGTAGGAAAATAATCTATTTAAATTAATCCTTTTTCAAAATCGATTCTTTTTGGCTAGTACAAGCTCAGGGAGCCGCCTTTAGCAAAGAATTTAGCACACAAAACGCTAGGATATTCTCCAAGCGTTTTTCTTATATTTATTTGTCTGGATTGCCCGACTGTATTTTGTAATTTAGATATTTTATTTTCATTTCACAAACCATTTTTTAACATTAAATGATTACTACCTAGATATAGGGCAAGAAAACGAACAACAAAAAACGGTAAACCTTTAAAGGATTACCGTTCCAGTTTTATCGATATATTCCTAAACTTTTGAGGGGGGTTTAAGAACACATTGTAGTGTTTAGCTAAATTTTGGAGAAAAGTAGCTAATTAAAATCCTTCTCTACTTGCTATGTTGTAAAGGAGGTTTTCTTTATATGATAATGATAATCATTATCATATAAATAGTCAAGCATTTTATAGAAAATTCACTTAAATTTTATTCTTTAGAAATTGTTACTTTGAATGTCTAAATATTAATTCAATAAGTCTTTAAAATTTTATTGTATAGTAGTTTGTAAGAGGTGATTAAATGGGGACTTTATCTAAAGATCAAAGACAACAACTAAATTCATACAGTGTATATACGGACAAGCCATCCACGGTACTCTTCCGACTTGATCAATTGTATGATGATTCATTTCTTCCTGATTTTATAAACCTTATGTATGCTATTAGTGGTGTAAGAACGGAAACAATTGCGATTTCATATTTCACAAAACGTTATGGTATGTTCGTCGCTATGCAATTCTACATGCTAAGTACATATGACGAAGTTTGGGATGGTGATGTTTCTTCTATTCATTTTGGAGCACGTGAAGAATTTGGCAGAACAGCACTTTGCACATTTATAAAAGAAGATGATTGGCGAGTTGTTGATGATTCAGAACGAGAGGAAGTAATTGCGCATATTTTGCTAACACAATGTCATGAAATTATTCAGCAGTTACGCAAAATTACATCTGTTTCCCCGTTAATGTTGTGGGAAAACATATTCGGTTATATGCTTTGGCATTTCCATTCGCTGCTTTCTAACCCCGGAACTGAAGATCAAGCACGTATTGATTTAGACATTTTAGAGGATGATAACGTATGGTCTAAGTTCTTAAAACGCTCTCAATTTGCAAAGTATACAGGCAATCAACATCCATCTAAATTAGTCAATATTCCTGTTCGTAAAACATGTTGTTTCTCAAAAGACGTACCAGGATGGTTACAATGTGGTTTCTGCCCTTTAAAATAAGACTTTTCTTTCTTTTCTATAGGCTCTGTTAAATTTTAATGTTGATAAATTGATAAAAAATGAGGAAGTTCCTGTTTCTAAGGAACTTTCTCAAAAAAAGATTATCTTAATAGAGAAGAAACCCCATATGTATCAGATGTTTCAAGTTGATTTAGTACACTTACAGCAACTTTGGAATAGTCTTCTTCGGAATTGGCTTTTTCATAATTAAACCATATCCCATCCTCTTCTAAGACTTTGCTCCTAACCTAAAACGCTCATTTATATGATGAGCATAACTTTATTAGGTGGGACTTTTTCATCCCACGACATTGTTGTTCCATCCTTCTGGCAAGATGCTAATTCAACAACAAATGAACCTCCCCATTTGTTGAATTGAAACGTAATCAAATCTATATTGTTTTCGTTGCCTTCTAAAATGCTTGGATGAACCCTTGAATCCTTGTTCTCTCAATATTGATATTACGATATTCTTTAAAGCCATATCCATCATTTTTCTGTCATTCACATTGTATAACTCCCTTCATTTTAAATTGACTTATAGCTATTATTTATAGCCACAAACTATCATAAGTATCAGTCATTTCAAATACAAATGATGTTAATAGAAATTCTTTAATATTTTGTTTCGTGCTTGTATTTTCCAAACTTTATAACATGTTCCGATGCATAATGAGGGCATTCAAACCCTTCATTGAAGCGAGTTTCACGCATTTCATTTATTTAGCTTTAACAGAGCCTTTCTATAAAAAAACCATGAAATTAAATGATGTTTTTCTTTACAATTTCCAAATTGAGGATTATAATTTAGACACCAAAAGTTTCCTAAAGGAAAATTTATTGTTCACACAACATTTTTGAGAGCGAGGGAAACTATGACGCAAGCTAGAGAGAAAACTGTCTATAAACGCTTCGAAGGGCCTACCGCCGAGGATGTATTAAGAGGCGATGTGAAAGGTTTTAGACGTATTTTACCCTTTCTAGGTCCAGCCTTTATCGCTGCTGTCGCTTATATAGACCCAGGTAATTTTGCCACAAATATTACTGCAGGCTCTGAATATGGTTATTTACTATTATGGGTGATTGCAGTTTCTAACTTAATGGCTGTCCTCATTCAATCACTTTCTGCAAAATTAGGGATAGCTACAGGACGGAATTTACCGGAAGTTGCTCGTGAAAACTTTTCTAAAAAAACATCAATATTCTTATGGATACAGGCTGAGCTCGTCATAATGGCAACCGATTTAGCTGAATTTATTGGTGCTGCTCTAGGATTATATTTAATATTTGGTATTCCAATGCTCCCTGCCGCTCTTATTACAGCGGCTGGTTCATTTGCTATATTAGAGTTACAACGTCGTGGGTATCGTGCGTTTGAAGCTGGTATATCTGGAATGGTTCTAATCGTCGTAGCAGCATTCGCCTTTCAAACATTTATGGCTAAGCCAGATGTGGGCGGTGTCATTTTAGGGATGTTCACACCACGATTTAAAGGAATAGATTCCATCTTACTTGCAACAGGTATTTTAGGTGCAACCGTTATGCCTCATGCAATTTATTTACATTCGGCATTAACACAAAGCCGTGTCATTGGACGTACCAATGAAGAAAAAAAGAAAATTTTCCATTTCGAATTAATCGATATTATAATTGCTATGGTAATTGCAGGTGCAATTAATATGAGTATGTTAATTATTGCAGCTGCAGTATTCTTTAAAAAAGGTATTGCTGTTGAGGATCTTGATGTGGCTTTTGAGGGCTTAACACAATATATCGGACCAATGGCTGGTATTTCTTTTGGTCTCGGATTATTGATTGCTGGTCTAGCGAGTTCTTCAGTTGGTACAATGGCTGGTGATATCGTAATGCAAGGATTTATTCGAAAAAAAATCCCCATTTATTTACGTCGAGCGATTACAATGTTGCCTCCTCTTGCTATTATTGCATTTGGTGTTAATGCGACTTATGCATTGGTATTAAGCCAAGTTATTTTATCTTTTGGTATCGCCTTTGCACTCGTTCCTTTAATCGTCTTTACAAGTAATAAGAAAATTATGGGCGAGCTCGTAAACTACAAAGTTACAACAATTGTAGGTTGGATAGTAGCTGCAATCGTAATTTTCTTGAATTTATATTTACTTTATCAAATGGCATTTGGTGCATAATCTTGACTAGTTCGAGCACACTTCTTTTTATAAGGGAGTGTGATGAAATGGAGAGACCTGAAATTCCTGCGGATAAAAAGATTTTCACTGATTTGCCGTATCTAGATAATCCTGATGTTGTCGCTACAGATTCCATTAGCTTGTTCGATTTGCATGAAGATATGCAAACCGTCGATGCCATTCCTGTTGAAGAGCTAAATGATACAGTGAAGGATGAAGACAATCATCATGGAACAAAATCTACTTCCTCTACGAAGCGGAAATACTCACGCTCGAAAAAGGATACCGAAGCTTAAAATGACTATATTACAAAGTAGTAAATTATAAAGAAACTGTGCATAAAGTCTTTTATGCACAGCTTCTTTAGGTTTACAGACAATTGTTACATAGTACAATAAATTTTGAATTATAAAAATGAAAAAATAACGATTAAGTGGAAAATACACAATAGGAATTACCATTGGTTTTGCAAACGTATAAAACAATAAACTTTTTCGTTGCTTTTCTAGGAACATTTCATCGTCTTCTGTGTACTAAAAATGGACGAAAATGATTATTTATAAAAACAAATCATCTATCGAATTCTTTCGGGATGTCTGGTTGAGCACCCATTTCAGTTACAACAAATGCTGCTACTTTTGAAGCGTAAGTAATAGCATCTGTAAGCAAATCTCCATTACATAATGCTACTGCTAGAGCTCCATTAAAAGAATCTCCTGCTCCTGTTGTATCAACTGCTACTGCTATTTCAGCTGCTACAAATCCACTTTCTTCGGAAGTCATATAAAATGCTCCTTTACTTCCTAAAGTAACGACTACTGCCTGAACACCTTTGTCTAGCATTATTGAACATGCCTTACTCAAGTTTTCTTCTGAGTCTGCTGTTATTCCTGTTAATAACTCAAGTTCTGTTTCATTGGGTGTTAATATCGAAACCATTTGCAATAGGGAGTCTGGGATTTCACGAGCAGGTGCTGGATTTAAAATGATTTCTGCTCCCTTTGCAGAAGCAAGCTCTGCTGCCTTTTCAACAGCTTCTATCGGTATTTCTAATTGTAATAATAAAATATCACATTTTTCGAACATGACTTTAGATTTTTGGATCTGCTCTGGTGTCACAAGGAAATTTGCACCAGGGAATAACACTATTGAATTCTCCCCTTCATCTGATAATTGGATAATTGCTTGTCCAGTCGCTCCTTGTGAAGAAACCGCTGTAGTATTCACATTTTTTTGTTCCATATTTTCTTTTGCACGAACACCGTGGTCATCTGCTCCAACGCTACCAATAAATCGAACATCTGCACCTAATTGTCCCGCAGTGACTGCCTGATTAGCTCCTTTTCCCCCAAAAAACATAGCATGTTTCGTACTATGAATAGTTTCCCCTTCTTTAACTATATGAGGTACTTCATATACAAGGTCAATATTAATACTACCTGCTACTATAATATTTTTAGTCATAATCTATTTTAGCTCCTTTTTGACATTTCATTTTTTGAAAACACTACAATTATTTAAAGTTCAAATACATACCTTATTTCTATCAATTCACGATGCTTTGTTATTAAATTATATATTCGATATACAAAACTACTTTATTATTTTTATTGGCGCAAAATATTACTACTCAAAAAAACTACTCAATATCCAAATAGATATTAAGTAGTTTTTCAATACTTCTTACTTAAGATAGTTGTTTACCAATCGTGTTAACAGCATTAAAGAATAATTCGATAAATCCTTCACGATTAACTGTATGTAGTACTTTAACATTTGGTGCCTTTCCTGTTTTACCTACATAATCAACAATTGTTGAACCAGCTGTTAAACGCCCTTCCATCTCTACTTCCACAAAATAGTCTCCGCCTTGAAATAACTCTGGAGCAACAAGGTAAGCAACTGCACACACATCATGCACGCGAATTTGGTTGTCGAAATTTGGAGCATGGAATGGTGTTTGTGATTGCGTGAATGTATAAAATTTCATCATATCAGCAACTTTTTCAGCAAACGGGGTTCCTGACTTGCTTAATCGTTCCATTTCATCAAGGGTGATATATGCTTTATGCGTTACATCTAAACCACTCATAACAATCGGTAAACCCGAACGGAAAACTAATTCTACCGCATGTGGATCAACATAAGCATTAAATTCAGCAGTTGCTGACATATTACCACCTACTGCTGCTCCGCCCATCCATGAAATCATTTTAATTTTCGGCTTTACTTCTGGGTGTGCAAATAATAATGCTGCTACATTCGTTAATGGGCCTGTTGCCACAATTATTATTGGTTCATCACTAGCTAATAGCGTTTCACGCATCGCATTTATAGCTGAACGTTCACTTGCTTGAAACGTTGGCTCTGCCCATTTCACATTGCCTAATCCACCTTCACCATGAATGTCTTCAGCCACATCTAATTTACGGAACATAGGCGCATCTAGACCTCTAGCGACTTCAACATCTTGTTTAATGTAAGTTAAAAAACTTAGTGCATTATATGTAGTTTTATCTTGTGATACGTTTCCAGCTTCAGTTGTTACTAAACGAATATCTAATTCAGGTCTTGCAAAAGCAAGTGTTAGCATCATTGTGTCATCGATACCAGGATCACAGTCTAATATTACAGGAATTTTTACCAATAGATTCACTCCTCTATACAGTTACTACTATTATTTTGTAGTTCTATATTTACTACGAATTTTTGGCTTACCAAGAAATCGCGGGTAGATACCATGCCATTGAAATGGAATGGACATGAACTTTCCAGATCGCCAAACCGTATCGATTTTCGGTGAAGATTTGCTGGCGAAGTAATTGGTATTTATGTTAACACATCTTCATCTATTAATAAAACAAGTAGTAATTTAGAGAGTACAGAAGACGTGAATATTCTGCTAAATAACAATGGAGTGAGTTAGCGCAACAATCACTCGAGTTAGCGCAACAATCAACCAAGATAGTGCAACAATCACCTCAATTAGCGCAACAATCCACCAATCCACAGCCATAACTTCCAAATAAATATTGGAAACCTTTTTTTATTAATAAATATTGTAACCTTTTTTGAAACTTGTATTATCAACGTTTTACTCTCTGGTCTATATTTATCAATATTTTTTTACAAAAAGCCACTTTCCTTATTGAAAGCGACTCATACTCATTACAGTTTTTTATACTCTACAAACCATTCATCATTTTCCATAAAAACTTGTACACCGAGCCAGCCTTCTTTCAATAGCTGTTGTTGCATAGTGGTATTACTCATTAATACTTTACAGGACTCAGTGAATAACAAAACTTCTTCAACTGTTTTTTTGAAAAATACATACCGGAGCTTGCCACCATATTTTATTTTTAAAGCTGCTACTACCATACCTTGAGAAAATTTGTCTTTTAAGCTTGGGATATTAAACGGCTTTACTGTCGCACAAATATAGTCAAAATGTTTTACATCTACCTGATTCATAATAACTTTAGCTAATGTCTGTTGGAGTCCAAAGCCACGGTAGTCAGGCGATACATTTGAAATTTCCTGATATAACACACGTGACAATTCAGATTCTTCTATTCCACAATCACGCCCAAGATGCTCATCATCAATTTCAGGCTCAAGTAATGCGCGGAATGCTATTAGATTTTCCCCTACAAATGCTCCAATCATTAAGCCGTTGCCGTTAAGAATATATTCAAATTCTCCTTGCGATAGAGGCTGTAACACAGATTGATCTGGTAATGCATTATAAACAATAGTTTGTAATCGTTGTATAATCGGTAAATGTTCCATTGCTAATATTCGTATATCAAATGGTGTTTCACCTAAATGACCTTTATATATACTGTTCATTCAAGTCCTCCTCCAACTATTATTTCACTACATCTGAGTAGTGGCAAAGTTCTTGTATGACAACCTCATCTACATCAATGCCTAATCCTGGACGTTCATTTAAACAAATGAATGGTACATCATATTTCAAGTTACCCACATCTTTTGAGAATTTCAATGGTCCTGTTAACTCCACACTTGTCATAATTTCTTTTGAGAAGGCAACATGGAAACCAGCCGCAGAACCAACTGATGATTCTACCATTGATCCAACCTGACATTCAATCCCTGCCATTTCAGCCATTATTGCTAGTTTCATGGCTGGATAAATACCACCGCATTTCATCAGTTTTATATTAACTTTATCAGCGGCGCGTTTAGCGATAATTTCACGCATTTCTTTTATCCCATGTAAGCCTTCGTCAATCATTAAAGGTATGTCTGTTTTACATTTTATTTCTACCATCGCATCTATATCATCCGCAACAACAGGTTGCTCTAACCAATCTAAATCAACGTCACGTAACGCACGTAAACCTCGTAAAGTTGTGGCACTATTTTTCCACCCTTGATTGACATCTACACGGATTGCGATATCAAAACCAACGCAATCACGAACTGCCTGAATACGTTCTACGTCCTTCATGACTTCTGTTCCGACCTTCATTTTGAATGAGCGATAGCCTTGTTCCACACGTTCTTGTGCTTCATTTGCCATCTTTTCAGGTGTACCTATACTTAAAACATGTGTTATAGGAAACCTTTCATGATAGCGTCCACCAA
Source organism: Viridibacillus sp. NPDC096237 (assembly GCF_050278625.1). NCBI lineage: Bacteria > Bacillati > Bacillota > Bacilli > Caryophanales > Caryophanaceae > Viridibacillus > Viridibacillus sp. NPDC096237. Next base: position 25,541 of record NZ_JBNNTI010000019.1, read on the forward strand.
TTAGTTGATAAACCGGTACATTCAATTTTTTACCTGCTATATCGAAACAAGCGATATCAATCGCCGCTTTTGCTGCAGGTACTTGATAAACTGCATTATCCATTAATGTGTGAATTTTTTCGAACGCCATTGGATCTTGTCCAATCATTAATGGAGCAAGTTGGTTTTTTAATACAGCGTAAGTACTTCCCCAAGTCTCCCCTGTTACATGTTCATCAGGTACAGACTCACCGTAACCGACAATGCCTTCATCTGTAGTCATCTTCACGATAATAGAGGGCATTGATGGATATGTGTCATAGCTAATAATAAATGGTTCAATTAAAGGTAGTTCGATTGCAAAAATTTCAATTTCAGTAATTTTCATTTACATTCACTCTTTTCTTTTTAATTACAAGCTGTTATAGTTGTCGTTAAATAGTCGTTAATTGATAAAAAAATATAACAAAGGAGCCATATTCTATGTCGACAAAAATAGCAGTCATTTGTTCAAAGGCATTTATGAATCGTCTCAATATTATCTCACATGAAATGCCACATATACAATTAGATTTTTATATTTACAATTCACCAGAAGAAGCACCTAACTTAATGAAACAAGTGAAACCTTGCGATGTATTATTGTTGGCAGGTACATTGCCTTATTTGTATGCTAAACATTTATTACAACAATGGCCAATACCTTGGACATATATAAAACAAGATGAAACGATGATATCAACAACTATTCTTTCAGCTATTTCAAAACATGATGTCACAATTGATCGACTTTCTATTGATGTAATGAGCTCTACTTTTATACAGAATGTCTTACAAGATATCCAGTATGACGGACCATTACCATTTGTGCAAGAAATTGAATTAACAACACCCACTAAGCAATTACTTACAAATCATATCGCCCTTTGGCAGACAAAACAAATTGATTTAGTCATAACTAGTATACACGCTATTTATGATGAATTAATGGTTTTAGGCGTTCCTGTAATACGTATGCTTGATCCAAAAAGTTCAATTATTCATCATCTAAACGAATCTATATCTTTATCACAATTAACAAAACTTGAATCTGCAAAAGCCGTTGCCGGGATTATAGAATTCCATGAAGCTTCATACAATCCATTACAAACTGTTGAACAATTAACTACTATTATCCATGCTTCGTATCAACAGGTAGACGCTTGCCGGTTTGAAATATTCACAACCTATGGACACTTACAAAATGCACTTACCCAAAACAAACTGGAGTCTTTCTTTACTGCTCCAGAGAAGTTTGCGAAGCTCGTCTTTGGTTACGGTGAATCTATTTTAGAAGCACAAAGAAATGCCCAGCAGGCGTTACAATATGCATCACCTAATACTATTTATATATTAACTGAAAACAAAGAACTACAAGGACCGTTCCCTAATTCAACCACAACACTATCATTACAAGCTAAAGACCCTTATATCGTCCTTATGGCAAAGGAAACAAAACTTAGCCCTCTTAACATCTCGAAAATTATGACCTTTAGTAAATCAAGACAGTCGTTACAATTTACAGCTCAGGATTTATCTGAACATTTACAAGTAACACGACGAACAACAGAGCGAATCTTAAAAAAACTTGTTGAACATAACTACGCTAAAATTATTGGAGAAGAAATGACATATCAGCAAGGTCGACCACGTAGTTTATATGAGCTAAATTTCTCCACATATCATTAAAAAAAGCCTTCTAGACATCCAAAATTCTAGAAGGCTTTTGCCTATTAATCTAGTGCAGGTACACTATTTATCTCTTCTTCCTCTATTAACTTTGCTTCATTACTCTTATTTAATGCCTGTTCTTCCGGCGTTAATTTAACGATTGAAAACCCAATATACCCATAAATAATTGAGAGAATTGGTACTGTAAAATTCAATATCGCATACGGAGCGTACTCTAAAGCGCTTACACCAAGTGTCGCTAGTATAAATACACCGCATGTATTCCATGGGAAGAATACCGAAGTTAATGTACCGCCATCTTCTAAAGTACGTGATAAGTTTTTAGAGTGCAATCCTCTATCTTTATAAACTTTAACGAACATACGAGAAGGTACAACAATCGATATATATTGCTCAGAACATGTTGCATTCGTTGTAATACAAGAGGCAATAGTTGCAGCTACCAAGCTACCCGTTGATTTTGCTGCTTTTACAATAATATTCATCATTGATTGAAGCATACCCGAATACTCCAATACACCGCCAAAAGTCATCGCAACTAAAGTCATTGAGACAGTGAACATCATTGAATCTAAACCACCACGATTAAACAATTCATAGACCATTTCATTGTCAGTTTCTAGTTTAAATCCTTCTTGCAAAGCATTCACTGCATCTGCTGGTGCTCCGCCCTGCACGAAAATTTGAGCGATAAACCCTAGTAATATCCCAACAATTAAAGCAGGGATAGCTGGTACTTTTTTCGCTACTAATGCTATAACAATAACCGGTACTAATAGTAACCAGGGAGTAATGACAAAGCTTTCTTGTAAAACACTTAATGTTCCTTCAATTTTTTCCATATTCATTGAAGATGATGCAAATCGACGACCTAGAATGCCAAAAACAACTAACGAAATAATTAATGCAGGAATTGTTGTATAAAACATATGCTTAATATGATCAAACAAATTTGTTTCTGTTAAACCTGCAGCTAAGTTCGTAGTATCAGAAAGCGGAGACATTTTATCACCAAAATAAGCGCCAGAAATAACTGCGCCCGCAATCATTGGAGCAGGAATCCCCATACTCAAACCAATACCCATGCCAGCTACACCAATTGTAGCCATTGTCGACCATGAACTACCTATAGCCAGTGATACAATTGAACAGATAATCAAAATCGTTACTAAAAACCATGCTGGTGAAATAATTTTCAAACCGTAGAAAATCATCGTTGCTACGACTCCGCCACCAATCCAGGCACCGATCGTTAATCCGACTAACATAATTATTACAATTGCTGGTAATGCAAGACGTATCCCCTTATACATCATGCCTTCAATTTCTATCCATTTATAACCATGCTTCCATGTAATAATCGAAGCTACAATTGTCCCCACAATTAACGGCACATGTGGACTTTGTTTTAACATAACAACGGTTACTAACATCGTAATAATCATAATCAAAAATGTTAAACCAGCCCAGCCTGCACTAATCTCCTTTTTCATTCCCCAAAACCCCTTTGTGAAAATATGAATTTTTTAGAATAGTCTATAAATAAACACTATTATAATAATAGTAATAGCCACTTCTTTTTGAGTCAAACCTTTTTTTGAAAGCGCTAGCATTTCCTGCACATAAACTAGCAAAATTCACCTAACTAATATTCCTAAAAAATAAAGAACCTATGCAAAGATTTCCTTCGCATAGGTTCTTAAATTATTTCACTAGAGTTTTTGAAAGTACTTTCGCTAATACTTTGGCAGCGTCTAGTAATGACTCTTTTTCGAAAGTCATTTTAGGATGATGTAATCCTGGTGCTAAATTAGCGCCAATACCGAGCATTGTCGCTTTCAATTCCGGCTTCAGAACCGTATAAAAATGGAAATCATCACTACCAGGAGTTATGACTGGTGGCGCTAAATGTTCTTTACCTAGCACTTCAATAATAGCTTCTTGTGCAATTTTCGCAGCCTCCAAAGATACTTCTGCACCTGGTGTTAAATCCACCCAGTTCCAAGTAATATCTACATTAAATTGTTGCTTGATTGCTTCTAATCCATGTTCAACATGTGATTGTATCTCTTTTAATACAACGTTTTTCTGTGCACGTACATCCATAGTGAAATTTGCGCCACCTGGAATAATGTTGATACTTCCACCATCTGCTACAATTTTCGTAAGTTTTGCTGAGTGTGGTTCAAACGGCGATATATATATACTCTTCACCATTTGTTGAATAGCTACTACAACATCAATAGCATTTTGACCTTGATGTGGTCTTGCACCATGAGCATCTGTTCCATGAATTCTACCCTCTAAAAATACAGCCGCGCCGTGGTGAATAGCCGGAGATACTTGCCCTAATTTAAGTTCTTCAAAAGGACGTAAATGCACACCAAATAAATGGGTTACATCTTCTACCGCTCCTCTATCAAAAGCAGCAACAGCACCGTTTCCTTTTTCTTCAGCAGGTTGGAATATAAAACGAATACGGTGATTTAAAGCTTGCTCTTTCAAATTTAGTAGCGCACCTAACACCATCGATATATTGGCGTCATGGCCACATGAATGGTTTGCACGCCATTCACCATCAACTTCTTGCCATAAAGCATCAATATCTGCACGTACTGCTACAATTTCTTCCCCTTCACCAATTTCCGCTAATAAACCAGGTACATCACCTAAAAGTCTATAGGAAACGTTCAACTCTTCTAAAATAGAAGCAATTTTTTTTGTTGTTTCATGTTCTTCCCAGCTTATTTCAGGATTGGCATGAAAATATTCAAACCAAATTACTATTTGTTCATCAATTGTCATGTTAAACACCCCATCTGAATCACATCATACTGCAAAAAAGCATAGATTTCCATCCAAGCTTTTCAGTTCTATTATTATTTCCAGTTAAAATTTTGATAGAAAATGAATTAAAGTTTAAAGGGTTTAATACCGTTTGTGGAGCTAATAAGATAGACTCGTAAAATTATGAATATCAAGTCCCTTCTCATTACAAAAAAAACAGCCTTTAAATGCGGCTGTTCAATACCTATAATTCAGTGAAAAAACCTTCAGGATATTGCTCAAGATCATTCTCAGGGCAAATCTCTTCATGTTTTTCTTCTTTTCTTTGAACCTCAAAATCCTGATCTACCAAGTACGTTTCAAATCTAGAAGCTTTCATTAGCATCCCCCCCTTTATAAAATAATTTTTATGGTTTTTTTATATTACAATTTTCTCCACACAAAATCAAGCGTTATAACCTAATTAATTTAAATTTTCTGTCAATTGATAAATATGAATCCAAATCCAACAATTTACAGTATAATAATGTAAACATTATACACCCAAAGGAGATTTCTCATGAGCCCTTTTATAGTACCCATTTTCGCATTACTAATTCCAATTGTTGCTATTTCATCGAAAGCTTTCAACGATCGCTTGAGAATAAAACACAGTATACTCCAAGATGAAATTGAGCTTGAAAAACTTAAACAACAAAGTTTCATAGCTGAAACAGAAAAACTCCGTTTAGAAATTGACAAGTTCGTTCATCATCTTCACTATCCAAAGATGCATTATTAGAATTTAAACCTATCCAACCAGACTTAACTATAGAACCTACGCCAATCTCATTTAAAGAAACAAAATAAAATCACGGTCGCTCTAAGAGTGACCGTGATTTTTCTTTTCTCCGAAAACAATAAGCCATCCAATAACAACTGCAATTATTAGTATCAGCATATATATCAATTTAGCATATGGAACCATAGCGATTAAATAATGGACTAAAGCAAATGCACCAATGACAAACATTGCAACAAAAATTTTCAATGTATTATTATCTTGAGTTGACTCATGTGAATTTGAAAATGGATAGATTTCTCCATTCAAAAGTACATATGAAAGCAATGTCATCATAATCGCAACTAATAAAATAATGATTAAATCTGGAATTATAGCCCATGAAAACATGGCAATAAATACAATGCTTAAGATGGAGAATGTCGGAAAGAACAGCTTTATGATTGCTGCCTTTAGTGTACTACTATAAAACATTTTCGCATTGCTAACTGGCGCTGCTCTAAAAATCCAACTACCTTTATATGACCCCGAAAACTTCAATAAATGGACAACAGTCGGAATCATGAGCGCGCTAAAATACAAAGGGTACACATTTTCGTTTGCCATGGCTTCTTTTAAAGAATAGATTCGTACTTCATTAAAAAACATGACAAATGGAAAAACAATAGCAAAACCTATTTGTGGATATGCCTTTAATTTAAATTCTCGTTCCTGTCGAATCATTAGTGATGCAAATCGATAAAAGGTACGTTCCTGAGAATTACGGCATAAAATCTTCGAAGTCCATTCCTCAAATTTGTGGGACTTACCTTTTGTACGTACAGAATCACTTAACAATTTTGAGAGGCTTCGCTCAAATACTGGCATCAATTTAATATAGAACCGCAACATCAACAAAGGAATAACAATACCACATGCCATCAATATAAGCATATTTATCGAGTAATCTTGATTTAGTAATACTTCAAAGAAAGCACTATACCAAAGAGGGGGTAAAAAAATATGCCACCAAGTAAACGTATACTGCAAGTTTAATTGAGTTAACTCAAATGAATGCGCCATTACTTGATAACTAAACATAACTGCAACAGCTAAAAAAATTTGCACATAATTGATAAGATCCTTCAGTTTTTCACCACTAAAGAAACGCAGGATAAATAAATATGTAAAAGCAGTAATGACAACGATAAAACAACTAACAAAAACTATACTAACGATGAAAATGAAACCGTAAAAAAGTCCAAATCTATATATACCAACAGCAAGTGGAGCAATGACAAATGCACCTTCAAGTAACGCTAAATAAATCACAATGTGCATTATTTTAGCTGCATTCAAGGTACGATTACTGACTGGTTTTGGTTGTAATATATTTTTGTCACGCACATCTAACAGCACCGCTGAAAAATCAGACACCATCGTCGTAATTGTTATAAACATTAGCATAGTAAATACTATACTCGATGCGAACATATATTGATTTTTCAAAAATAAAAACGGGGTTAACAATAAAAGACCATAGAAAAGATAAACCCAGAGTGATTTAATAAATTGATTGCCTTCTTTTTTCTGCTTTTGTCCATTGAAAATAGCAGGTATTCGACGACCATCCATCGTCAGTTTCAATTGGATAAGTTTCCTCATAATAGGATAATCGATATCAAATTTCTCAAAAACAACCCGGAATACATCGAGTACCTTTAACGATTTAAAATCATTCATATACTCGACCTTCTTTCACAATCTCGACAAAACGCTCAGCAATCTCAACCTGTTGATTAAATCCTGTCATCTGATTGAATATTTCCTCTAGTGTCCCCTCCTTGCCTTGCTGTTGTAACTCTTCGAAACTACCATCTGCTACTACTAAACCATTAACTAAAAGTACAATTCGATCACTAATCTTCTCAACAACTTCCATGATATGAGAAGAATAAAAAACAGTCTTCCCCTCCTCAGCAAGTTTTGCTAAAATTTCTTTCACAACGAGTACACTATTTGCATCTAACCCACTCAAAGGTTCATCATAAAACAGTAAATCTGGGTTATGCAATACGCTCGAAATGATCAGTACCTTCTGACGCATCCCCTTTGAAAAAGAGGTTAGGCGTTGATGAAAGGCATTCTCTAAGCCAAATTGAAACATCAACTCATAAGCCTTTTTCTCTGCATCCTCACGTCCTAACCCATACATTTCCCCAGTAAATATCAAATACTCTGCTGCCGTTAAATGATCATATAGCTCTGCAGTTTCGGGTACATAACCAATACGTTTTTTATATGTATAATCTACATCAGCAATATCCTTACCGAAAATTTCAATTTTTCCTGTATAGCCTTCAATTAGTCCAAGCATTAATTTTACCGTCGTACTTTTACCAGCACCATTTGGCCCTATATAACCTATAATCTGTCCCTTACCTACTTCTAAATTAATACCATTTAAGACTTTTTTAGTACCAAAAGTCATCTCAACATTTTGTAATCGTAAAATGGGTTCACCTATCAACAAAACCACTCCTTTATAAGAATTTTTGCTTTTCTATAATTAAAATAAACCTTAGAATCGTATAAATGACTCTAAGGTTTTATAGTTCTTTATCGATTACGAGAGTTTTTAATTTCTGATACTTGCTCTCTCATTGTAGCGTATTTATTGTCACCTATTAATATCATAATTTGTAACATTGTAAAAGGCAAATAAGCTCGTTTTCGATACGCCAAATATTTGGGTTTCCAAGTATTAGCAAATTTTTCTTTAAAATGTTGAACATCTTGGAAATTATAATATTCCTGTCCATTAAAAATAATTTCTGCAGCAATTTTCTCCGTTAACGTAGCATACTTAGATACACCAATATGCGAAAGTGGAGTCATTCCGACATTTAAAAGTTTTAAATTCTCACTCTTGGCCCAGATGAAAATATTGAGAAATAAATAGTCGATAATGCCTGATGGCAAATCCGTCTTTTTCGAGCGCATTAGATCAATCGAAATGGTCTGTTCTTCGTCATATAACTGGATAATATTTGAGAATGCCACAACTTGCGCTTCGCCATTTTTCACAACAGCGAGCGGTGCAAATTGTAAATAATCTTCATTGAAATAGCCCAGTGAGAATCCCTTTTCTTTCCGATTGTCCAGCCATTCATCTGATAAGGTACGTAATTCTGTCAGCAAATCTTTTTGAAAAGGTGGTTGAATGATTTCAAAAGAATAGCCTTTCTGCTCTAAACTATTTGTAAGCTTACTAACGGTCTTCGCATCTTCCTGGGAATATACAAGATTCTCTATATCTATAAAACCTTCTTCTCCTAATTTAAAGAAATTATAACCGAAGCCATGTAGATAAGGTACGAACTGATCGCTCACTTCATAAAAGACTGGCGTATAACCATAATAATCAGCATGAGCAACAAACTCCTCGATCGCTTCCGCAAAATCTGCTTTTTCTCCAACCAAGTCTCCAAGAACAACTAACTTATCGGCACTTTCTTGATAAGGGAATAAGACCGTTTTCTTCTCATTCCAAAAAATGTATTTATCATGCAAGAAAATGAGATGTGATAACTCTTTACCACCATATTTATTGAGATGTAAAAATATTTCTTTTTCATGTTGGACTGAAGATATTTTTTTAAATTGTGTGACCTTTCTTAACCAAATTTCTATTAACACAACAATGGTCACAACAATCAAAGCAATAAAGGCACTCCAAAACAAATCACCTGAGTCGGTAATAAAGTATGGTCTCATACTTTCTGGAATAGGATATTTTGCAGATGGTTTCGCCCAAATACCAATACCTACATATAAAGCTGTGATAACCAAAATAATAGAAACATTTACGATTGAGCGACCCCACGTAACAATGTAACTCTCACGATAGAAACGATCTCTCGATACAAATAGTAGTCCAGCTACAAATATCATAAATAGTGCCTGTTCATATTGAATACCTTTTAAAATAAACAATGCCGCAGCAAATAATAAGACGAATAATGTGAATTGATATGAGCGCCGATCCTTGTAAGAAATCCCATTCGATAACGCTAGCAATATAAACCCAGTCGCTACAGCTACCTGGTGAGATACATTAACTATTGGCAAAGATAATACATCTTTTGCATACTTAATTCTTTCAATAGCTCCAGGAGCAGCCGAAGATATCAAAAGCAAAAGGCCAGATAAGAACACAAGGACCGTAGCAGTGATATGACTAGCTCGTTCTAAAATAATATTGGGAACACTGTTAAAGCCAGCATTTAATTTGCCCCATAAATCACGTAGGAACAAAGCAAGCCCTGCTAAAAAAGGAATAATATAATATCCGACGCGGTAAAATAACAGCATCAATAATACGGACTCTTCAGGTACATTTAAGCTTTGGGTCCCCCAGATGAATACAAGATCAAAAGATCCAAGACCACCTGGAATCATGCTCACAATACCTGCACATGAGGCAATAATGAAAATCGGCAGTAATTTTTCAAAACCAATTGGCACTTCTAGCATATAACTGATTAAGTAAATAAATGCAAATGCACCTAACCATTCTAAAACTGATACACCTAGTAAGCCTACATCTCCTAATACATGGCGAGGTGTTGTCGTTTTTTTAGCTAATTGAACAATAGCCTTGATAATTAAAAAGGGCACATATAAACCAATAATTGATACAGCAACAACTAAAATTTTCCGTTCATTTAATAATGGGAAATCCCAATAGAAGATAGGTAATACCCAAGCAAAAAATGAAAGACCTGCTAAATAAAATAAGGTTACTGATGCAATTGTCTTAAAAAATGTGCTACTATCCACTTCTTTTTTCTTAAAATAATGTGTACGCAATAGCACACCAATTAAGCCACCAAAACCAATTAGATTAGAGAACGAGTTAATAATTAACGATTCTTTCATTAAACGTTTTAACGGTCTTTTAAGCTTTAATTTCCTCACAATAAAATAATCATAGAAAAACATTGGGAATACTAGTGCTAAAGGAACAGCTGCCATTAATACTAAAGTACGGACATCTAAATTCTTTAGCTCTCGAACAATTTCTTGCCCATTAACATTCCCAAGAATCTTACCTATTTCATGAATAGCGAAAATCATTAATAGTACTGGAAGAATGATTTTCAGCCATTGAAAAATTGTCGATTTGTTTAGTTTCATTCGTAACCACCCATTTACATCAACTTTGTATAATACTACTATACAGTTGTGACGCAAAAAATGCTGAATTCGTGGCTTAAATTCTTTTTTTTTTCACAAATCGACTATTTTTTGATAACTCCACATGCAATTCGCTTACCAGAATTCCCTGATGGATCTGTTTTATAGTCGTCCGATGTTTCATGTATAACAAAAGCACTACCATCTCCATCTAGAATGGAACGACTATCTCCCTTTTTCAAAGTAAAAGCCTTAGTCGAAAATTCCAAATCAACTGTACCATCTTTATCTATTTGTAAATTTGGCAAATCACCTAAATGGTATCCTTTTGGATTAAGATAACCATGTTGCTTATGTGTTGGGTTAAAGTGCATACCTGCCGACTCAAATGTAGGTGGCTCACATTTTCCGACTGCATGAATATGAATCGCCTTCTCACCAGGTTCTAACCCTTGTAATGCAAGTCCGATGTTAACACCTTCTTCTGTTTCAGTTAAAACTGCTTCACCAATAGATTTTCCTTCACTATTAATAAACATTGCATGTGCCGATTCAGCTGGAATTGCAGTTACTGGCTGTGAAGCTTCTTTATTTGCAGAGCAAGCACCAAGCAATAATGTCATACTTGTCAGACTTAATAACATCCATTGCGATTTTTTTCCACTCATTGAACACCACTCCTTTTATATAAGCATGGGTAATTTGTCGAAAATTATGTATGATGATTGCCAAATCCCTCGCTTTTTTTAAAAAATGAATAAAAAAACACCCCTCACGACGAACTACTTTCGACATGAGAGGTACATTTTATATTACTCTGCAGTTTAGTCTAAAACTTTGATTGTGACATTACGTACGCCCCATTGATAAACTTTATTATTATCTGGGATAAATACATCAATACGGTTTCCTTTAATAGCACCACCCGTATCAGAAGCTATTGCCTCTCCGTAACCTTCTACCCAAACTCTTGATCCTAAAGGGATAACAGAAGGATCAACTGCAATAACTTTCGCTCCCGGATTTGCACGTAAATCATACCCAGTAGCTGTCACACCAGAACACCCTGTACAATAGGCCGTATATGCAGTCGCACGTACAGTCATCGTTTTACCCCCTTGTTGAGGCGTTGATGTTTGTGCAGATGTTGATTTTGTTTGCTTTGTTTGTGCAGGTGCTTGTGTAACTCTTGTTATGTCTGAAGTTGCCGTAGCAGATAAAGCGAGTTTATCTCCTGCAAAGATTAAATCGCTTGATAAATCATTCCATTTCATCAAATCCGCTATAGTAACCTCCTTTTCTTCGGCGATTTTTGTAAGTGTATCACCTTTTTTAATAGTATATGTGTCATCTGATTTTTCATCAGATTTAGATTCTAAATCTAGTTGTTGTTCTGGGAAGATTAAAGAAGAATCTAGCAGGTTAGATGCTTGTAAATCTCCAACTGTAACGTTGTTGTCCTGTGCAATAGACCAAAGTGTATCCCCTTTTTCTACAGTATAGCTAACAGGTGCAGCATGTGCTGTCAATGTTGCAGATCCTAATATCAAACCTGCTGCTAGTGCAATCAATTGTTTTCTCATCGTTAAAAACGACCTCCTTTTCACTAACACGGATAACTCTAACATCCCCACATTTCATGAATATTTCTAAAAGATGTAGGGGGGGTATCAATCCTGTTACAATAGTTGGCAATTTTCTGTCATTTTATACATTTTTCTATTAAAAAAATTTATGAAGTATTCAAGAGGCTTGCCATGACTGCTAGGATGAACATTGGAGTATAATTTCAAATATTTAATTCTAAAAAATATTCTGCTAAAAAAAGTAAAGAAATTGTCTGAGATTTTTTTAATTTTCGTGAAAAATGAGGGAGTTTTGATTAAATAGAGGGTAAAAATAGAGAGAAAAGGACTCAAATATTACAAAAAACATGTTTATTTTTAGATTAAGTACATAATAACGGGATGTTATTCACTTTTTTCCAGAAAAAATTATTTAAAACTAATTATTTATTTTAAAATAAATAATTAGTTTTAAAGTACATCCATTCCATTTCTTCGTAAAAAAACCTTCCATTAAGATTCATGGAAGGTGATAAGTAAATTCAATATAATCTTGGGCTGGTTATCGTGCTTTATCCCAAACATTTAATAAATAATTATGAAGTAACCTCTTTTTGCATTGCCTTTAATTCAGCCAAAGTATAAAGTTCTAATAAGTCCTGTTTATTAAGTTCTGGCAATAGCAAATGGATATCTCGTAGTAATACTTTACGTTTTTTAAATTTGTCTTTGTCTTCTTTTTGTTCAACTGACTCTTCCATTACATTTAAAAGTAATTCATCAGCCGATACTTGTAGTACTCCACTCAATTTTACAATCCAGCTTGCAGATGGAACACTTTCTCCCATCTCCCAACTTTTAATACGGCTTGCAGATGTGCCAATTTTCCTACCTAATGACAACATCGAATAATCATTTAACTCTCGTAGTTCCTTCAATTTCATTCCAAAAGCTTGCGCATCAAACATTTTTTTCACTCCTTTAAATGTGTTTCCTTTTGTGAATTTTGAGTTACTTTTATTATATAGTTTTCGGATTTGTACTATTGAAATTTAGTGTTGAAAACTAGCTTTGATGACTAATATTAGTGGGAAATATAAATTGAAATTAAATAATTATTTAACAAAACTAGCTGGCATATAAGCCGCTACTACTTCTCCATTTACTACATGCTCATCCCCAGCATATAATTTCACATGAATTTTGAATTTCTTTGGGTGAATTTCTTCTACCTTACCAACAGCTTTTAACTGTACCCCTTGTGGCGTCGGTTTCAAGTAATCCACATGTAATGACGCGGTAACAAATCTGGGTGGTTCCACACTATCACCTGGCTCATACCCATTTTTTCGATGCAGTGCCAAAGCTGCTGATCCAGTACCATGACAGTCAATTAGTGAAGCTAAAAATCCGCCATATACGAATCCGGGTATAGCAGTGAATTTATCACCCGATTCATAATAAGTAACGGTTTCCTCACCTTCCCAAACTGTGCGAATATGATGACCGTCAGTATTCAATCTTCCACAACCATAGCACCAAGCAAATTCATCTGGATATTCATCCTGAATAGCTATTTTTTCTACCTTATTCATACACATTCATCCCCTTTATTGCAAAATAATCCTACTCCTATACAATTCGACAACTGCATTCTTAAACCTTTTCTTTTTAACAACTTTTCTGCTTTAAAGAGAAAATTTTTATGTTTATTAGAATAATAATTATTTTACAAAGTGAATGCGATTTAGTTCAAAAGCAAAAAACCACTTCATCTAGTTGATGAAATGGCTTTTTCAACCTATTTTATTATTCAATAATGATTATGAAGGCGGTTAATTTGAATAACCAAGGCGTGTTTTCTTTTCCTTTTGAGTTGACTCTTCTCTCTTCTTCATCGACTAACTAACGATAATTAGGACTGCAACATCCCATTAAATATAGTCTTTATTATTACCTGATACATCTTCATCTAGTAATACCGAATTTTCATTTCTCTGTTTAACTGCAGCAACAAAGAAGATGGCGATAATTGCCAAAGTGATAACTGTTGAGCCTATATATGCCACGTTCATCGGTAAATTAAAACCAATCGTAGCATTTAAAATGTATGTCGTTGTTGTCATTGTCATAAATACTCCTGGTATAAGAGAAATCCAGTAGTTTTTCTTTGCTAAGAATAGATACATTGTCGCAACCCATAGTGCAATTACTGCTGTAGATTGGTTAGCCCATGAGAAGTAGCGCCAAAGAATATTAAAGTCTATTTTTGTTAAAGCAAATGAAATAACAAATAAAGGTAACGCAATCCAAATTCGACTCATGAATTTAACTTGTGATAATTTAAAATAATCCGCGATAATCATACGCGCACTTCGGAAAGCAGTATCTCCCGAAGTAATTGGTAAGATGATTACTCCTAAGATAGCTAATGTACCACCAAATGCGCCAAGCATCATAATAGAAGCATCACTAACGATCTTCGCTGGACCACCAGCTGCTAGTAATTCATTTAAACCTTCATAGCTACCAAATAAACTCATCCCTGCAGCAGCCCAAATCATAGCGATAACACCTTCAGCTATCATCATGCCATAGAAAATTTTACGACCTTCTCCTTCATTTTTCGTTGTACGAGAAATGATGGGTGATTGAGTTGCATGAAAACCAGAAAGTGCTCCGCATGAAATCGTTAGGAACAATAAAGGGTAAATTGGTAAATTATCAGGGTGGAAATTTTGTAATGATAACTCAGGAATTGGAGCATCTGTTACAACTAGTCCTACCCCAACCCCAAGTGCACTGATTAAAAGTAATGCCCCAAAGATTGGATAAAAGCGACCAATAATCTTATCAATCGGTAATAACGTTGCTAAAATATAATAGACGAAAATAACACCAACGATAATACCCATCGCTGCCCAACCATCCATTAAGTTATAAAGTAATGTTGCGGGTGAAGTTACAAAGACCGTACCTACTAATAATAGAAGTAAAATAGCAAAAGCATTTACAACGTGCTTCATGAATTTCCCTAAAAATTTACCTGCAAGCTCCGGTAAATGTGCACCTCGGTTACGAATTGAAATCATACCCGTTAAATAATCATGTACAGCTCCTGCGAAAATACAGCCAATTACAATCCATATAAATGCAACAGGACCATATAAGGCACCCATAATTGGGCCAAATATTGGACCCACTCCAGCAATATTCAACAGCTGGATCAATGAGTTTTTACTAGTCGACATCGGTATGTAGTCTACACCATCTGCATTTGTATAGGCCGGCGTTGGACGTTCCTCCTTAGAGCCAAATACCTTTTCAACAAACTTGCCATAAGTAAAATATCCGAAAATCAATAAGACTATACCAAACAAAAATGTAACCATAGCCTTCCCCCCTTAAATAATAATTTTTGAATACGTTTACATAATTATAATAAAAGAGGATCGTTTATGAACATTCTGTGACTAACATGTCGATATGTATGATTTACATGCAATTATAACGGTCTAAAATGCGGTTATTTTTTTATGAAACTGTGCATAACATTAAATCTCTAAACTTTTGCGTAACCCTTTTACATAATTACGACTTACCGGTAATAATGATTCCTGCCCTTCTATTTCCAATTGGTATGCCCCATTAAACCAGGGGCTTAACCCTTTAATATATTTCAAATTCACTAAAAAACCTTTATGAATACGAAAAAAAGAGTAGGAGTGCAATCGAAACTCCAAATCTTTAAGCGCTGCCTTTGTCTCATACTCACCTAGCTGAGTCATAATTTTCGTTATTTTATCTTCACGTGAAAAATAATATATAATTTCTAAATTCAAATAGACTATTTCTCCCTCTACTTCAACAGCTAATTTACCCGAATTTTTCTTCTGCTCACCAACTGGTTGGAACTGCAATTTATTTTTAACACGTTCAACTGCTTGCTTCATTTCTTCTTCATCATATGGCTTCAATAAATAATCGACCGCTTCATATCGAAAGGCCTCAGCTGCAAATTGTGGATAAGCTGTTGAGAAGATAATAAGGGGCACCTTTTTTAATGCACGTAATGATTTCGCTACCTCCATCCCATTCATTGACGGCATTTCAACATCTAAAAGCACGACATCTGGTTGGAGCTGAATAGCTTGCATGATCGCCTCTTCTCCCGTTTTAGCTTCACCTACTATTAATATAGAAGAAAATCCGGATAAAAGATGCTTCAATTCCTCTCGATTATATAGCTCATCATCGACAATTAATGCCCTAATGGACTCCACTAACAATCATCTCCCTTTGTGGCACTGAAAATGTAATAGCCGTACCTTGTCCTTCTATACTCTTTACTTGTATTGATGCCTCTTCACCAAAATGCATCGTCAATCTGCGGTTCACGTTATATAATGCAATGCCACTTCCAATTTTAGAAGTAATTTCTTCTTTTCCAATTCGTTTAGCTAGCTCTGGGGCCATTCCTCGGCCGTTATCCTCAATCGTTACTACAACTAGGTCATCTACTACCATAATTCGAACATAGATTTCGCAGTCTTCACTCATATTTTGAATGCCGTGTTTCACTGCATTTTCAACAATTGGTTGTAGGGTAAGTGGAGGTATGCCCATAGCTAACGCTTTTTCATCAATGTCATAAATCACAACTAATTTATGTACAAAACGCGTTTCTTCAATTTCTAAATAAGCTTTTACATGTTTTATTTCTTGGGCAAGTGGAGTAATTTCCATAGTAGTAGCTGCTAAATTTTGTCTTAAAAAATGTGATAAGGATACTAAAAGTTTTCTAGCCTTATCAGGATCTAATCGTATTAATGAAACTATAGTATTCATAGAATTAAACAGAAAATGTGGACTAATTTGAGCCTGCAATGCTTTAATTTCAAGCTCTTTCGCAAATTGATAAGACTGCTCTGCAGCGGCAATTTCAAGCTGATTACTAAGCAATGAACCAAGCCCTGAAATAAGCTCGATTACTACAGGTGTAATATCCTTCCGCGACTGAAAATAAAATTTCATCGTCCCAATTGTTTCACCACGTTGAGTTAAAGGGGCTACAATTGCATCATGCAACTGGCAATCTTCTCTAAGACAATGGATCATCTCACTACTTGCAACAGTCAGTTTCCCCTCTACAATTACTTGCCGTGTTATTCGTGTCATAATGGGGCTATGTGGTATATGATGATCATCACCCATTCCAACGTGAGCTAATATTGTTGATTGATTTGTTATCGCAACTGCGCTAGTCTGTAATTCCTTATGTAAAATCTCACATACAGCTTGTGCTGTTTTCTGATTCATTCCTTCACGTAAATAGAACAGTGTCTGGTCTGCAATTCGAAGTGTCTTCTGCGCTTGTACTGCTCCAACTTTTTCCTCTTCATTTACAACATTTTTTAGTATTAACAAAAATACTGTACAACCTAGTCCGTTTGCCATAATCATTGGCAAGCCAATCAGCTCAACAAGATCCCAAGCTTTTTCATACGGCTTTGATAAAAGCAAAATATTGAGCATTTGAAAACCTTCGCTTATAGCTCCTATAAAAAATACTGTAGGTAGCTTAATTTCCTTATTCTTTTTATGAAAAACACCTGCAATAGCACCAGCTAAAATCGAGGCAGAGCCACAAGGAATTGCTGTAAACCCACCCAAGGTTAAGCGATGTATTCCCGCTATCAAACCTGCTCCAATACCAACTTTATATCCGCCTAGTAAACCAGCAATAACTACACCAATAACCCGTGAATTTGCTATCGCTTCATCCGCAGTAAGTCCTGAGGCCCAACGATTAAACTGTTGTGTTTCAATACTAAAAGTCATGCCTGAATAAGTACCTATGATTCCAAAAAAACCAAAAAACAATATGGCCATCCATTGCTGACGCTTACTAAGTTGTTCCTGTCCCATTAGGCCACGTAAAAATTTCAAGCGCGTCAATATAAATGCAATCATG
Source organism: Viridibacillus sp. NPDC096237 (assembly GCF_050278625.1). Lineage (NCBI taxonomy): Bacteria > Bacillati > Bacillota > Bacilli > Caryophanales > Caryophanaceae > Viridibacillus > Viridibacillus sp. NPDC096237. The sequence continues at coordinate 43,536 of NZ_JBNNTI010000019.1, forward strand.
ACGATGATTCCTAGTCTCTCTAACATTGTTATAAACAATTCGAACATTCAATTTCTCCTTTGTTTGAACGATAATGTTATCTTCAATTCTAACGGATAAACCTTTCTCAAGCATTAAAATTTCTAATAATTAAAAAAAGCTATCTATTCATCATATTTGATGAATAGATAGCTTTCGTATTTCTATTACCATAGTGTTGGCTTTGCAACCATAAACCACAACATAATAAGTAACAGTAAAATATAAATCCAAACAGACTTCACTAGTTTATTGATAAATAGCTGCTGATTGAATTCGGGTGTGTTAAATGTACGAATTGTCGGCTTGAATGCGCTCGCCAAAAAGAAGATTGAGCTAATCATCACCGCAAATGTCATAACAATCCATGATGTCATCAAATTCCAACCACCAAGCCACATGGCAAGAAACCCAGAAGTGACAAGTACATGTCCGGCATGCTTCACAATACGAATGGCCATCGAAAATGTCGCCACATAGGCCTCCAATGCATGATGATTTTGTGTATTACGCATCTTTTTCAACATCAGCAGCAACACAAAAAACGGTCCAATAGACAAAATGGCACTAATTACATGTATAAAAACGATTATTGAATAAGTCATTTGATTAAGTCCTTTAAACGGTATTTTTTTATCTTCCTTCAATATTCACGATAATTGAAAAGGTATTAGAGTACAATGTCCGAATTATGAACAAAAGATTTTAGTCCCTTAAATCTTCAATAATAGATTAAAAAAACAGCCTTTCTTCTATTTAATAATATACACTTGCAGTATTATTAAACTAATGTAAATTACTTATTAAGATATCGTAAATTGTACTATTTCGTTCTATTTCTGTAGTATGATACATATGTAGTGGTGAAAACAATGCATAAAAGGTTGCATCTCAGCATATACTTAATATAGAGGAGAGGATTTCTATAGGTATTCATAAATTTTTTACAAGCTTAAACGACTTAGAGCGAATTATTCGCTGTCCTGGACGCTTCAAATTCGAGGAACATAATGTAGCAGCACACTCTTGGAAAGTATCTCAATACGCCATGTTCTTCGGCACCTTAGAGGAAATGAACGGCGCAACAATCGATTGGAAATCGTTATACGAAAAAACGATTAACCATGATTTTGCAGAAGTCTTCATTGGTGATATCAAAACACCAGTCAAACATGCATCACCCGAGCTCAAACAAATGTTAGCTCATGTCGAAGAAAAAATGATGGAAAAATTCATCGTCTCAGAAATTCCAGAAGAGTTCCAAGCCATATTCTTTGACCGTATGAAGGAAGGAAAAGACGCCACAACAGAAGGTCGTCTACTCGAATTCGCAGATAAACTCGATCAATTCTACGAAGCATTTGCAGAACTAAAAAGAGGTAATACTGATTTAGAGTTTGTCTATATGTATCAAACTGCGTTAGAAAAACTATTGCTTATCCCACTACAAACGAGCGTAGCATACTTCAAAGAAATTATGTTAGCAGATGTGATCGCAGAAGAAACGCAAATTGATATCTACGATTTAACCCATGAAATTATCAATAAAGCCTAAGCCTTGAAATAAAAAGGCGAAGAGCTTTTTTATTTTACCCTATTTCATATAAAAAAACTGTAAATCCCAAGACACTTTAGGAATTCACAGTTTGCCCTTTACTTTGCTTCTATTTTATAGAACTCTTCTGGAATTGCCCCTACATTACGTCGGTGATAGAGCAATGGCTCCTTCTCTGTATTTTCAATATTGATGACGTGCCCGATTATAACAGTATGATCACCTGCATCAACTTGCTGGACCGTTTCACACTCCAGCACTGATAATGTATCATCCAAAATAGGTAATCTTTGTACAGACTCTTGCCATATACATTGACTAAAACGATTTTCAACTTTACTAGAAAATAGGTTGCACAGTTCTTGTTGATCACTTGCTAAAATATTTACAGCAAATTTTTTCGTTTTCATAAATTCATTATATGATTTTGATTTTTTATCGATTGACCATAAAATAAGTAAAGGATCTAGAGAAACAGATGCAAATGAATTCACCGTTAATCCCATAGGCTCATGATTCTCATTGAAAGTTGTCACGACTGTAACTCCTGTAGGATAGTTACCTAAAGCTTTACGAAATGCTTGCTGGTGCTCTGACATTTTATCCACTCCAATTTTTCAATTCCTTTTTATAATGATGTCTTTATTATATGTTTATTTTAGACGAATGGGTTCGGTCAAGAGTATGACGAGAAATTTCTTAAAACAAAAGTTATTTTATGATAACAATGCGTTGGTCGAGCGGTTTTATTTCTTTTTCCTTCGGTGCTACAATTGGCTTTCCAAATGGTAATTGGGCAATCAATTTCCATCCATGTTGGATTCCCCATTGCTGCCTAATATCATATGAAAACGCCGGAATATAGTGTTGTAAGCTAGCACCAAACCCTTCATACTCTAAAGATGTCCATATTAAGTATTGTAATATACCTGAAGCTTGATGCGACCATTCAGTAAATTGTTCATGAAATGTTGGGAACTTCTCCTGCATCGATGTTACTACCTCATAATCCTCAAAAAACAGCACTGTGCCATATCCACTTGCAAATGCTTTAAATTTCCCCTCTATTTTTCCTATTTGTTCTTTATTTATTTCAGATTTTAACGATTCAAATGCAACTTGCCAGAAATCTTTATTACTATTTCCTAATAAAACAATAACTCGACCTGTTTGGGAATTAAAAGCCGTTGGAGTGTTTGCTACAGCTAATTGGACAATCTTCTCAATACGTTCGTCTGTAATCACAAACTCATCTGTAATGCCATATATGGATCGTCTTTCTTCTACTGCTGTGTAGAAATCTCGTGTCACTTTAAGTACCTCCTTCCTACTCTGTTATATCGAATCTGTAACATTTCACTAATGTATTAAATTTATAAAACTCTTTTGATTGATCTCTTTGAAATCCAAGCCATTCGTACAATCTAATTGCATCTGACATTTTATCTGTCGTATGCAAGTAAAGAGAATTAGCACCTTTTTGTTTAGCATACGCTATACTTACTCTTAATAATTCCTTTGCCACACCTTTCCCTCTAGCGGAAGGATGTACTGCTAGCAAACGTACAATAGGTGTATGGATTTCTAATTCTGGCAGTCCATAGGCTTCTTTAGATGAAGAAAAAATTTGTAATGTTCCTAGAACATTATCGTTACTTTTCGCAACTAATATACGATCAAGATTAGGATTGTCTAATGAGGATCTAATCTCCCCAATATACGTATTCCATACTTCCTCATTTTCATAACTATCTTTATATTGTTTATAGCTTTCCACTAAAACTTCACGTGTTGCATCTTTTTCATGTTCTAACAATGCATCTATAGTGATAATACTCCCCATTTTTCATTGCCCCCTTCTAGATATCTATATTGCACTATTGGTATAGGCTTTTGCCTTTTTCTCTACTACGTAAGATACGGCTTCAATAATTGCCGTAATAATCCAATATAAAAAACCAGCAGCTATGAAGGCTTCTAAAAACTTCAGATTTTTGGAGGCAATTATATTAGCAGTTCCTGTAATCTCTTTTTGAGATACAAGAAAAGCAATGGATGTGGTATGTAAAAAGCCGATTACTAAGTTTGTAAAATTAGGAATAGACTGAGCTAATGCTTGTGGTAATATTATTCTTTTCACTACTTGAAACGTATTCATTCCTATTGCATAGGCTGCTTCTATTTGCCCCTGTGATACACTAGATATTCCTGAACGAATAATCTCAGATAAATAAGATCCAGCTGTTAACGACAAAGCAATTATGACAAACAAGGCAATAGGTATAGAATTTGATCGTATAGGCAAATGTAAATATTCAATAATGATATCTAGTAATAGCGGTACACCAAAATAAATTAACATAATATGCATAATTGCAGGGGTACCTCTAAAAAAAGAAACATAGCCATTAGCTATTCGACTTAAATACTTCAAATCATATGCCCTAATCATCGCAACAGATATACCGATAAGAAACCCAATAATAACAGGTATGAATGTAAGTATAAGAGTTAACGGGACGGCTTTTAAAAGTTCCTTGAATGCAATCCAAATAAAAAGAAAGTCAATTGTCATACTACTCTACCCCCTTCTTAAATAGTAGCCGTTTCATTTGGTTGATTACGATTTAAATACTTCTCGGAAATTTTAAATACTTTTTCTAAAACTACTACAACAATGTAATACACAATAGCTAAGGAAATGTATACTTCTAAAGCATGCGCAGTAGAAGCGATTAACGTCTCGCCCCTCCCCATCATATCCATTACACCAATTGTAAAAGCTAGAGAAGTATCCTTTAAAGAACCTATTATTGAATTTGAAATATTAGGAAATGCGATTCTAATTGCTTGTGGAAATATAATTCTAAAGAAATTTTGAAAACGAGTCATACCTATTGAATAAGCTGCCTCCGTTTGACCATAATCGATAGCTGAGATAGCACTGCGAAATATCTCTGCAAAAATGGCTCCATTGCTTAATGAATAAGTAATAATAACGAAGTAGAGTGCATCCATTCTTGTAATATCTATATTCCAGAACATTAATATTGCTGGTACCCCATAGTAGACAAGGAATAACTGAATGAGTATAGGTGTACCTCTAATAAATGAAATATATAAAGTGATCATTTGTTTTAAAACAGGGATATGGAATAATCTTGGTATAACAGCAACTATACCAATTAAAGTTCCAAGTATTGTAGAATAAACTAAAATTTCCAGAGTAATTCCCAAGTATTTTATTAACGTTGGGATAAATTCAATAATTAATACCGGATCAAATACTTTCCCCATCCACTCTCTTCCTTCCAAAATATCATTTAAAATTCAACTGAATAATCTGCCCCTAGCCATTTTTTGCTCAATTTGCTTACAACACCCTCTTTTTTCAACTCTTGAAGAGCCTCATCAACTCTATCTGATAGTGTTGTTTCGTCCTTATTGAGCAAGAAAAAAACTTTAGAATTAAGTAATGTATCCCCAACTACTTTTTGTTGCGCATCTGCTTGTTCATTGTAAAATTTAGTTGCAAATGGAGTAGAAATAATAGCATCAATACGTCTTGTTTTAAGTTGATTGATAATATCGGTTGTATTAGTTCCGTAATTAATTTTTGCTCCTAAATTATGCTTTTTATTGTATTCTTCTATAAATACAGATGAATTACTTGTTGGTGTAACACTAATATTTTTTCCTGCTAAGTCATCAATCGATTTAATATCATTATTATCTTGATGAATAGTCACTTTTAATGGAAAAACATTATATGGTTCTTTGTTAAATAGGAATTTTTCTTCTCTTTCTTTATTCACTTCCATTTGATGCGCGATAAGGTCGATTTTTTTTGTTTCTAAACTTAATAATAAATTTGAAAATTCCATCGTCTTAAATTCAAATTCATATTCCGGTAACTTTTCATCTATCGCTTTTACGATTTCGATATCGTACCCCGTTAGCTCACCTTTTTCATTAATAAAACAGATATTTGGAAACTGAGTACCCGTACCAACAATGATTTTTTGAACCTTTTTTGAACTTCCTTTTTGATTATCCACTGACTCTGCTTTTGATGAGCAGGCACTCAATAAAGCTATTACAGATATCAGTCCCCATAACCATACTTTCCTCATAATTTATACCTCCCTAACAATTCTTTTTATTACTATTGGTTTACTTGGTTTTTATTCGCAACTAAAAACTCATCTAGTGCTAGTTGTAAATGTTCTATTCCAATTTCCGTTACTCCGCGATACACATTATCTTGACCTACTTCCACAACAGGTACATGACGTACACCGTATTTTGCATCTAAAATATCTCGTAAATGATCGTTATTTGTAATATCTACTATTTTATAAGTTAATTCTTGTTTAGCTAAATATCTTTTTACATCATGACAATAGCTACAGCCTTCCTTTGACCAAACGATAATTGATACATTTTGCGACATGTTTTAAACCTCCAAAATAAACTATTTCTTTATTTATACTCTATTAAATTGAGACTACTTTACGTACAATTGTTGCCAAAGATTTGGGACTTAATAATTCAAAGGATTTTAAACGCTCTTCACTTTTAGGTACAGGTGTATGTAAAATAAATTCATCTATACTGTATAGTTCATGCAGTTGATCCAACGTACATTTCACTTCAGTAGCTGTGCCAGCAATTATATTCGCTGCATACTCCTTTACTACATATTCCTCACCTGACTCTTGCCCAAATTTTTCTGCTGCCTCGTGCGAAGTTAAAGTCAAAATGCGTCCACTAGCTAGATGTACTTTAATGATTTTTTGGTGTTCAGCTAAATTTCTTGCTTCTTGTGAAGTTGGTGCCGCAATTGTTGCTACAGCAACAATGAATTTTCCATTCGTACTATTTTCACGATAGAATTTTGCCGCCTCAGCAATAATGGTGTCATCACTATTAATAAAGCGTGCAAAAACAAATGTAATCCCTAACTCTGCAGCCAATTTCGCACTATTTATACTAGCACCTAATAAATATAATTCCTGTTTTTCAGGCGGAATTGGAGTTGCTTGAATTCCTGCTAATGGGTGTGTTGCGGGAACCTTATTATCCAATATTTGCTGTAAGAATATTAAACGTTCATCAAAATCTTCTCCATTATTGACAGTGCCATATTGTAAGGCTTTCGTTGATAAAGGTAACCCGCCTGGTGCCTTACCTATTCCTAAATCTACACGTCCAGGTTCTAGAGTAGACAATACTTGAAAATTTTCTGCTACTTTAAATGGACTATAATGTTGAAGCATCACACCACCAGAGCCAATTCGAATTTTTTTTGTTTTAGCTAATAAGTAGGATACCAACACTTCTGGGGATGAGCCTGCAACATCTACTGAATTATGATGTTCTGATACCCAAAATCGCTCATACCCCCACTCCTCAGCCAGTTGTGCTAATTTCACCGTCTGTTGCAAAACGTCATAATTAGATACTCCTTCAATGACTGGACTTTGATCTAGAATTCCAATTTTATAACTCATTGTTTTAGCCCTCCCATTTTCCACCTATATCGAATAATCCAATTCCGGTGTCATTCTTTTCAAGAACTGTCTTGTACGTTCTTCCTTCTGCTCAACAAATATATTCTTTGGTGCTCCCTCTTCTACCACAACACCATTATCCATAAAAATAATTTTGTCAGATATTTCCTTAGCAAAGTTCATTTCATGTGTCACAATAATCATTGTTTTTCCTTCTTTTGCAATCTTAGCTATTACATCTAATACCTCGCCTACTAGCTCCGGGTCTAAAGCCGATGTAGGCTCATCAAATAGAATAACATCCGGGTTCAATGCGAGTGCCCTAGCAATTCCGACACGTTGCTGTTGACCTCCAGATAATTGACTAGGATAAGAATCTATTTTACTTTTTAGTCCTACTTTTTGTAGAACCTCTAATGCAATTTCTTTCGCTTCTTTAACGTTTCTTTTTTGAACAACTATTAAGCCTTCCATCACATTTTGCAATGCAGTTTTATGTTGGAATAAGTTATAGCTTTGAAAAACCATTGCAGATTTTTTTCGCAGATTATTTATTTCTTTTTTATTTACCTTACTTGTATTAATAGAAATATCGTCGATTGTAATAGTGCCTCCATCTGGACTTTCTAAATAATTTAGACATCTTAAAAGTGTTGTCTTACCAGATCCACTTGGTCCTAAAACCGAAATAATCTCACCCTTTTCTACTTTGATATTAATTCCTTTTAGCACTTCATTATGTCCAAAATTTTTGCGTAACTCTTTTATCTCAATCATCTAATACCTCCTCTCAAGACTTTTCTCTCAACAATCATTATTATTCACATTGAATAACTAGGTATTTAACTTAAAAATTTTATACAGTTTGCTTAGTATAGCGGCTTTTTTTGAATGGCAATCCTAAATTCCCTCTCAAAGTAGCAGCCTCATAATCCTCACGATATATGCCACGCTGTTGTAAAATCGGTACCACCTTATCTACAAAATCATCCAATGCTTCTGGGAATGTGGCTGCAATAATAAAGCCATCTGCCCCGCGCTCCTCAAACCATAACTGTACTAAGTCCGCAATTTTATCAGGTGTACCGATAAATTGTGTACGAGGAGTTGCTTCACGTAAAGCTATTTGACGCAATGTTAATCCCTGCTCTTTAGCTTCTCTTTTAATACGTTCTGTATGACTACGGAAGCTATTTGCACCTATATCTCCTAGCTCAGGGAATACTTCATCTAGTGGATATTGTGAAAAATCGTGATGGTCAAAGTAGCGTCCTAAGTAAGCAAGTGCCCGTTCAATTGATACTAAATTTGCTAATTCTTCATATTTCCTTTCTGCTTCCTCTTCCGTATCACCGATAATTGGAGAAATACCTGGCAAAATAACAACTTCTTCTGGATTACGTCCAAAAGCTATTACTTGCTCTTTTACGTCCTGATAAAATTTTTGTGCTTCCTGCAATGTTTTAGACATTGTGAAAATAGCGTCGGCATCTTTAGCTGCTAAGCGTTTTCCTGCTTCTGAAGAGCCTGCTTGGAAAATGACTGGCTGCCCTTGCTTTGTACGCCCTATATTCAGTGGTCCTTGTACAGAGAAAAATTCCCCTTGATGATTAAGTTGGTGTAACTTAGATGGGTCAAAAAATTGATCATTCTCTTTATCCCCAACAAATGCATCATCATCCCAAGAATCCCAAAGGCCTGTTGCGACTTCTAAATATTCCTCAGCAATTCGATAACGTTTTGTATGGTCAGGATGCTCAGCAACAGTCTTATTATAATTTAATGCTGTATTTTCTAATGGAGTTGTTACAACGTTCCAACCTGCACGACCATTGCTTATATGATCAAGTGATGCAAATTGACGCGCAATTGTAAACGGTTCGCTATAAGAAGTAGAGACTGTACCAACGAGACCTATTTTTGAAGTAACTGTAGCTAGCGCTGACAAAATAGTTATAGGTTCAAAACGATTCAAGAAATGCGGAATTGATTTTTCATTAATGTATAGACCATCTGCTATAAATACTAAATCGAACTTTCCTTTCTCCGCCTTTTGTGCCTGTTGCGTATAAAAATCCAAATTTACACTTGAATTTGTTAACACTTTTGGATGACGCCAGCCTGAAATATTACCACCAACACCATGAATAATTGCACCAAATTTGATTTGTCGTTTTTCAGCCATACTAATACCTCCCATTTTCAATTCCGCATAATTTTAATCACTAGTTAAATGATATGAATTATACGTTTTCTAATTGTGGATAATACTAACATTTTTCTTATAGTGCTGACAAGGGTATAGTGATAGGAAAAATTAATAATTGATTAAAAATTTCTATCAATCTATTTTTCATTCTAAAAATGCATGTATAGAGCTATTTATATCCTTACGAAGTAGTTCTACCACTTCACTTTGAAAATATGTTAAATAGACATGTTGCTTAATCAATAACAAATGAGAAGTATCTATTTCTACTAATTCTCCTCTTGCAAGCTCATCCTTCACGCATAAATAAGGTAAAAAACCAATGCAGTGTTTATTTTTTATGAGTGATTTTGCTACTTCTAAATGATCTACTTTAAATTCAATACGCGGTTCTACCTGTTCTACCTCAAATAATTTATAAACCAAGTTCCAATCAAAAGCACCACACTCAAAAAACACCATTGGTTCGTCAGCAAGTACTGTTGCGGTTATCATTTGCTCATCTAATAACGGATGTCCCGGACTAACAATTAGTCTCACAGAATTATCAAGCATACTATCTTGCTGAATACCTTCACTTGTTAACTGCTTCATAAAAGCCATATCAATTTGCTTATTCAATAATTTTTCTAGTAGCACATCATTTGTAGCCGAAACAAATTTAAAGCGGCGCTCAGGATTTTGCGTTTTCCAAAAAGATAAAGCAAATGGAATAAAGTATTGAGAAGTAATTATATTTGCCCCAATCACAATTTCATCTTCGCTCTTCCGATGTTTCATTTGCTGTTTTCCATCATTAAATGTTTGAATTATTTGCTGTGCATAAGGAATAAAATCTTTCCCTTTCTGAGTTAGTATTACTCCTCTTCCTTGCCTTTCAAATAATTCCGTATTCAATTCACGTTCCAATGTTTTAATCCGTGCCGTGACCGTAGGCTGTGATAAAAATAAAGCCTTAGATGCTTTATGAAAACTCTGCAAATGTACGACATACATAAAGGCTTCTAAATGATCAATATTCATCTATTTACCTCCCCTTATTATTCCATTTTTCAGTCTTTAGTGTACTTGAAAAAGAAAGCAATTGCTATGTAATCATCATTCTTGCAGTTCCACCAATTTTGCAGTATTATATGAATACAAGCTGCATTGTTCGTAATCATATTAAGTTTTAACCTTTAAGCTGTAAAAGGGAGTTTTAATTGAGGAAGGACTGGCATGCCGCATTCCATTGTTAATGCGGACAAACACGAGAACCTCTGCGAACACCCACTTTGAGGAGTGGTGGTTTAAAACTTTCAATATTAAAAAATTACGGCATACGCGGCTTATTAAATTGTTGATACTAAAGGGTTTATATAGCATCTCAACCATAAAAGGTTGGGGTGTTTTTTAATATACATATTCTGCATTGGGGTTAAACTGGGGTTAAAATTCACGATGATTAATTATAAAAGCTGTTAAATCTTTGTAATTTAAAATACCTTACCGTGACAATCCTTATATTTAAACTGTTCATTCAAGCGGTATTTTATTTACCCTCCACAATAGTTACAATTTCCTGTATAGTTAAATATACACATTTATAGAAATGAGGGTATTTTGAAATGAAAAAGAAATGGTTACTGGCACCTATGGCTACCCTATTACACTCCCATCCTACTGCCATCTTCAAATAAAATTCAATTCATATGATTTATTGCTATAAAGACCTTAAATATAGGTAAAACTATGAATGAGAATAATGTAATCTATCACATGCAATCTACATAACAAAAAACCCAAAAATGTTACTTTATATTTCTTGTACACTTTTGGGTTTCAGTTTTTTTATTAAAATGCCATCAAATAATTTCTGTGAAATTCTGCGCCTTTTCATCCAATGCTTCGGCCGAAGAAGATATTTCTACAAAGTCTTGTATTGCAACATTAATTTGCTCATTCGTTTCTTCCACGCTTTGAGACACACGGTTTATACTTCCTGTTACTTTTTCAATTTCTATAGCAATCCCTTCAATATTGTCCCTTACTTGGGAAATTGATTGCTCTACCTTCACAGACAGTTTTCTCACTTCCTTTGCAACAACATCAAAACCACGCCCATGTTCTCCTGCCCTAGCAGCTTCAATCGCTGCATTTAATGCTAATAGATTTGTTTGGGAAGCAATCTCCCGAATGGTTTTCACAATACCTTTAATAGAATCAGCTTGGCTTTGTAAATTTACTAAATTAACGGTATTTTCCTCTGATTCTCTTGCGATACGATTAATCGTCTCTCGCAATTCCTGACTTCTCATTATTCCGGTTTCTGAACGATTATGTAACTGTTTGGACATACCCTTTAAATCGTCAGCTACTTCCACAATCATATTCTGACGCTCTGTTATATTAGTGGCTATTTTCGAAACGCCAACTACTTTACTGCTATTTTCAGCAAAAATGGGCATGTAGGTAGCTTCAAGCCATACTCGATTTCCCATTGCATCCATCCGCTCAATTTTATCTTGAAAGCTCTTACCTGAGAGTAAATTTCTCCAAAACCTTTCATAAGATGAACTATTTATGAAGGCTGGAAAACAAAATTCCTTATGATTCTTCCCATACATTTCTCCCACACTATAACCTAAAGTTTGAGCAAAAAGATTATTTACGTATGCCACTTTTCTATTCAAATCAAATCGAATAATAGCTAAATTATTTTCTATGGCCTTTACTACAAGTTCGTCTGTTACTTGATTTTCTAATATATCCATATTTTTTTACCCCACTTATTTAATTGTTCCTATCATTACTACTTAATGTCTTTCTTGCTTTTTTAAGCATGAAAAAAGCACATCTAAGTTGCTTGAAGAGATTTATTGCCACGTTCCAACATGCAGGTGCTGGTCTAGCCAAGATTATTTAATGAGATACATTGTAAATAGTGCACTTATGTATATCTTTAATTCTATAAAAGTTTTAGAATTCCCTCTTCAAAACTATATTTGTTATTCTTTGATCCAAATCGTTGTACAATTTCTCCTTCTAAATCCACTAAAAATTTTGTGAAATTCCCTTTTCCCTAAAGACCCTTTTGAATGTGCAGTAACATATTTGAAATACTGGATGTGCATCTTTTCCATTTACATTAACACCTTCGTGCATTGGAAATGTCAGTTCGCAGCTACTACCTCTTGATAAAACTGATTAGATGGGAATTCTAATATAACAAACCCTTATTCCGAAGCTTACCGCTCGCTTTCCGCGGGAGTCAAGCGGACGCTTCCTAAACCAACAAAATGCTGCCTTCTTCTTTTCTAAGTTTGCGTGCTAAGGAAGAGCATGCGTCCAATTACGAAGTGGAAATTGGTACTTGTAGAGTACTACTCTCGATAATAATAGAGATTTATTAGGAAAAATCAAGAAAAGTTTCAGAGGCAGGTGAATGAGCTCAATCCAACTGCCTTTTGTCTTCAATCTGTTTATATATATTAAATGATTAATAAACGCTATAACATGACCCGCCAATTACTGTTACATGTCGCTGTAATCTCGTTCATCTCTAGTAATTCGTTTGCAATGAGTTCATGTATTAACAAATGCTGTAGATTTGAAATAAACAAATTATGTGCATGTTTCGGTGAAATCGAAAAATCATTTAATTACAGAATCTATTTGTGAGGATTACTTTCAAATAGGTTCTTTTTATCTATATAAGGTAATTTTATGTTTCACCTCATAGATATTGCCCTCCGTTAATTATCCAAAATTGAATTGCTCTACTTTAATAGTTGTAGATTCTTTTCTATTCTTTCATTATACGTGTAGAATATTATCTATAATTTATTTTCTACAAAGGAGGTGCCTCATGCTAAAACGATTAGTCATCACTGGCTATAAAGCCCATGAGCTTGGTATTTTTAATGATAAGCACCCCGGTATATCGATAATAAAGAAGGCATTACATAATCAATTGCTATCCTTAATCAACGACGGATTGGAATGGATTATTTTAAGTGGTCAACTCGGTGTAGAAACTTGGGCAGCAGAAGTTGTACAAGAACTGCAAATAGAATATTCAGAGCTAAAATATGCGATTATCACGCCATTTCTTGATCAGCAAAAGAATTGGAATGAACAAAAACAAGAGAAATACGATATGATTGCGGCAAAAGCAGACTTTGTGACAAGTTTAACGAAGCGCCCTTATGAAGCCCCTTGGCAATTTATCGAAAAAAATAAGTTCCTTATAAAAAATTCAGACGGTATACTCATTATTTATGACGAAGAAAATGACGGTTCGCCAAAGTATATAAAAAAACTTGCCGAGCTGTTTGCCGACAAGCATAATTATACTATTCTCAATATTAACGCCTATGATTTGCAGGTTGTTGCAGAGGAAGAACAGATGAAAGATTGGGATTAGTACTTTCTTATTATCGAGGGCACCGAAAAAGTCCATAAAATGAATTTTGGGACTGACCCCTGAACTGACCTAGCGTTTTGGGACACACATAAAACACCTTCATTAGGCTATCTTTCTTCCGAATTCTCTCGGAGAAAGGTAGCCTAATTTTTCTGAATTCGTTCTTCGTTATAATGCTCTAAATAATTCTGAGTACGTACTTTGACTTGCTGTTGTTTAAGCGAATGGTGTTTCACGTACTGAAATTCTTCTGTTTTCAAGTTCGAATGGAATGATTCAATGACTGCGTTATCCCAACAGTTACCACGACGAGACATGCTACTGACAAGTGCTTGTTGCTTCAAATATTTTTGATAAGCATACGATGTATAGACACTTCCTTGATCTGAATGAATAATGACCCCTTTAGGAAAATTCCGGGCCGCTAAAGCTGCCTGTAATGTATCCATAATTAGAGGTATTTTTTGATGATCATAGATTTTGTATGCGACAATTTCGTTGTTATACAAGTCTAATATCGTTGATAAATATAGAGTGCTGGAACCATACTGCAGATACGTAATATCCGTGACCCATTTTTCATTTGGTTTTGATGCTGGTGTCATTATGGACATGGACCTGACTTTAAATCGGAGGATGAAAAGAAAAATGCCCAACTTGCGCATTTGAAAATGGAAAATGAAATCTTAAAAAAGTACATGGAAATCATCGAGGAGTTGAAAGAGAAGTAGTTTTGAAAATTGTTGAGAAAATGCGTGGGAAGTATACTGTTAAAGCGATTTTAGCAGCTATAGAAGTACCACGATCTACTTATTATCGCTGGCTTGCTCCCAACGTTTTCTCTTAACGAATTAGCGATTAAAGAATTGGGTACCCAAACAAAATACCGAAATAACCTAAAATTATAAGACAACATAAAACACCTTCGAACATGGTACACTGAAAATCAGTACTAGGCAAAAACCTATATTCAAGAGAGGTAAAATGGGCAGTTGTGCAAGAAAAATTAAGTGGTCAATTAACAACGAAAGAAATTATGGAGAAATATGAAATCAAAAATAAATCGCAAGTAGAAGCTTAGATGCGTTGGTATAAAAATGGAGAGATTCATCGCTTTGATCAACCGATTGGCAAATAATATTCTTAGTCCACAGTGTTCAACCTGTGAAATAGCTTTTTATTATTACTCTTCGTTTTCGTCTAATGCTACCAGCGTTTAGATATAGAGTTAATCATCTGCTTTATCTATCCTTTTCCTCACTACTCCTACACTTTCTTTAGCAAGCACTTGCCTTCTTATAAACGAGTTCAAATCTTTCACATACAACTAGTAATTTATCATGGAACTCTTGCTTTTTATCTTCTAATTCTCTCCTAAAGAAAGCTTCATGAACGTTACACCAATACTTTAACGTACGATCCCCTTCACCTTCTAAATACGCCTGTTCTTCGGTAACTTCATCAAAAGGACAAACTTCTACGGAAACCGTTTTAATGATAGCTACAGCTTCGTCTTTTCCATTTAAAATAACATTATAAAGCCCAACCAATGGTAATGACTCATTCTCCATTTCATATAATAGATAACAAGATGCTGTTGCGGTCTTAGTTCCTGCCATTACTAGTTCTACAAGTTCATCTGCCATTTCATTTGAATCACCAAATGCCCAAACGTCATAATTGTTCGGTGCATCTGGATTTAACTTCTTATAATTCCCCCATAATTCTATGACAGTTTCATTTTCCATATGGATTATCCTACTTTCTGTAAATATTTCGACCACTAAAATTGCAATATATTACCAAGTTTCAATAATCCTATTATAATCAGAAGCAATAAAAAAAGATACACCACTGTAAATAAGTGATGTACCTTAAAAATTATTAAGCTTTCTGATCTTCTAATTCTCCATTTGATCTTTCTCTTCTCCATGGGATCATATTAAATATAATATTTAATACAATAGCAGTTATACTTCCTGCAACGATACCGTTACTTGTTAAAATTTTAAGGCTAGAAGGTAAGATATTGAAGATATCTGGAACAACTGTCACGCCAAGACCCATACCTATTGCACAAGCTATAATCATTGAATTACCTTCAGATTGATTGATCGTTGTACTTAACATTTTAATACCTTGAGCGATAACCATTCCGAACATTGCAATCATAGCTCCACCTAGAACCGGTGTAGGAATGATTGTCGTTAATGCTGCTACTTTAGGCAAAAAACCTAAAGTTACTAGGAAACCACCTGTGATGAAAATAACATTACGTGTACGTACACCTGTCATTTGTAGTAACCCTACATTTTGAGAGAATGCAGTATATGGGAATGAGTTGAAAAGACCACCGATAATAGAAGCTAAACCTTCTGAACGATAACCACGAGCTAAATCTTTTTCTGTCACAGGTTGCTTACAAATATCACTAAGTGCAAAGTAAGAACCTGTTGACTCTACTAAAGAAACTAATGCAACAAGTGTCATCGTGATGATTGGTTCCCAATGGAATGTCGGTGTACCAAAATAGAATGGCTGAACCATTTGCAAAAAGTCAGCTTCAATTACTGGAGTAAAGTCAACTTTATCCATCAATATTGCAGCAATTGTTCCGAGTACTAAACCTATTAAAATAGAAATTGCACGAGCAAATCCTTTTGTGAATCGATAAATTAATACAATAGTAATCAATGTCCCAAATGCTAAAGCGATGTTAGAAGCAGAACCGAAGTCCTTAGCTCCTACACCACCACCCATATTATTAATAGCAACTGGGATTAATGTGATTCCTATAATTGTTACAACTGAACCAGTGACAACTGGTGGGAAAAAACGCACTAACTTACCAAAGAAGCTTGCAATCAATACTACAATAATACCTGAAGCAATAACAGAACCATAGATTGCGGATAAGCCGAATTCTTTACCAATTGCGATAATTGGTGCTACAGCTGTAAAGGTACAACCTAAAACGATTGGTAAACCTATACCAAATACTTTACCGCGTACAACTTGTAACAGTGTCGCGATACCGCACATCATAATATCAATTGAAACTAAATACGTTAATTGTGTTGAATCAAATCCTAAAGCGTTACCAATGATTAAAGGCACTAAAATAGCACCTGCATACATTGCTAATAAATGCTGAATCCCTAGTGTCACTAATTTCAGGTTTTTCATCGATCTGTTTCTCCATCGGTAAATTCTACTTTACCGTTTTCCAAAGACGATATGATTGCTAAAGAATCAATACGAAAGCCTTTTTCACGAAGTAGCTTGCCACCATCTTGGAAGCCTTTTTCAATAACAATACCTACGCCACTAGCAGTTGCACCTGCTTGTTCAACAATATCAAGTAAGCCTTTCACAGCTTCTCCATTTGCTAAGAAATCGTCAATAATTAGTACAATATCATCTGATTTTAAGAAATCTTTTGATACTGAAATTTCATTCGTTTCATTTTTTGTAAACGAATGTACTTTTGATGAATATAAATTTCCTGCTAAAGTTAAAGATTTACGTTTACGAGCGAAGACTACGGGTATACCTAAAATAAGACCGGCCATAGTAGCTGGTGCAATACCTGAAGATTCGATTGTAACGATTTTTGTTAAACCTGCATCTTTATAGCGATTCGCAAACTCTTGACCAATTTCTTGCATAAGTTGCGGATCAATTTGGTGATTCAAAAAAGAATCTACCTTTAATACTGTGTCTGATAATACTTTACCATCGCGTACGATTTTGTCCTGCAGTGCCTTCAAGTTTAGGCGCTCCCTTCTTTTCTTAGTGGTCTCTAAATTTTGTACTATATTAATTATTAATATTTGTTTATATCAACTAGAATATAATAAAAAAGCCCAGAAACCATGCATCCATTCATACTACGAGTGGAGCAAAGTCCCTAGTGCTAAAAGTTCTTGGGTATAGGAAAATAATGTCATTTGACATTTACTTTTTCTATATCATTGCCTCTCATAGTCAGTTTGTTTACGGCAAACCGGTAGAAACTTACGAGCCTTATTCTCGCTATTATATGAGTGAATGCTATTAAGATTTTCGTTATAGAATGTTCCTATTATAGCACTGAAATTTTGAATTTCAATCCTTACTAATAATGATAGACTATTCAATCTTTTTCACGTTTTTAATGAACTAAAACAAAAGGAAATATGTGGTATTTAACTAGTTACTTCTATTTAAACAACCACTTTTCATTTACTCTACAAAAGCAGAGCTTATGCTATAATTATTTTTAAGATATTTTACATAAAATACAATTTCAAGGAGTTGTGGATAAGGAATGAATAAATGTACTAAATGTAATGAAAGCGTTATGAAAAAGGGGTTACTTCACAGTGGCGCTGTAATGCTTCAAATGGTTTCAACGAATAAACCCAAAGGCAAATCTTCACCTGTATCGGCTGAGTACTGTAATAATTGTGGATATATTGAATCCCTCTATGTTTCTGAGCCTAGAAATTTAGAATAACTCATTCAGATAAATTACCATCTATTTAACTTAAGTGAATTAATTGGTTTTATGTAAATATATGAATTTAGTTTAACAAAAGAATTCAGAATGTTCACACACTGAATGTCTTTTGTTATTTATATATATCTTGGTTATTTTAGATCCTATTTTATAGATGAAGAAATCAATCGCAGACTCAAATTTTCTCATAAAAGGGTTCTTGAGGCACTGGTTGATCTAAAGCAATTATTTCAATTTGAGCTCTTTGAGTTATCTTTTTCATTCGTCATCATTTTCCATCAGCTCAAAAGATTTGTTGTTATTCCATGCGCGTAGTTGATTGGAGCAAAGGAGGAGCCCGTCCGCGGAAAGCGTCCACCGTAGCGGAAATCAACGGTCTTATTTATTTTTTTAAAAAAATAAGACTGTAGACAAACTCGGATTTCTTTGAGTTTGTCTACAGTCTGAAATTACTAGCTAATAGCTACGTAGGATTTTAAGTTAACGATGACTATCGAAGTCACAGTCTTCTAATTTTACAATTTTTGTTTTATGAACGATTTTGTATCCAAACCAGATCACTAAGAAAATTGGCAATCCGATGTAAGAAACAAGCATACCATACCAGTCGATATGTTCACCTGTAAATGCTGTATAGTTTTGACCAACAACGACAATTGCACAAAGTACGAAGGCAAAGATTGGACCGAATGGGAACCACTTCGCTTTATAAGGTAATTCGTTTAAATCACGACCTTGAACAATATAAGCTTTACGGAATCGGTAATGACTTACTGCAATTCCTAGCCAAGCTACAAATCCACACATACCTGAAGCATTTAACAACCAAATGTAAACAACACCATCACCGAAGAATGATGCCATAAATGATACACAAGCAACTAAACAAGTTGCTACAAGTGCAGCCATCGGAATACCCCGCTTGTTTAATTTAGTGAACATTTTAGGCGCTTTACCGTCTTTTGCAAGCTCCCAAAGCATACGTGATGATGCATATAATCCAGAGTTACCTGAAGATAAAATCGCTGTTAAAATAATCGCATTCATAACTGAAGCAGCAAACGCGATCCCTGCATTTTCAAATACTAATGTGAACGGACTTACTGTAATATCGCTACTTGCTAAACGTGAATCTGTGAATGGGATTAATAAACCAATCGCTAAAATTGCTAAAATGTAAAATAACAAAATACGCCAGAAAACTTGACGAACAGCTTTCGGAATATTTTTTCCTGGATCATCTGTTTCTCCAGCAGTAATCCCTAGTAGTTCTGTTCCTTGGAACGAGAATCCTGCAGCTAGGAAAATACCGAACATTGCGAAGAAACCACCATGGAATGGACCATCTTCAATGAAGAAGTTTTTGAATCCAACTGGGTCTTGTCCACCCATTAAACCAAATACCATCAAGAAACTAACAATGATAAAGACAATAATTGTTACGACTTTTATAAGAGAAAACCAATATTCACTTTCACCAAAGCTTTTAATTGATAAGATATTTAATGTGAAGATGATGACTAAAAAACCTGCTGTCCAGTATAATGACGATACATCTGGGAACCAAAATTTCATGATTAATGATAC
The DNA here is from genome assembly GCF_050278625.1 of Viridibacillus sp. NPDC096237. Classification (NCBI taxonomy): domain Bacteria; kingdom Bacillati; phylum Bacillota; class Bacilli; order Caryophanales; family Caryophanaceae; genus Viridibacillus; species Viridibacillus sp. NPDC096237. The sequence goes on from NZ_JBNNTI010000019.1 coordinate 63,324, forward strand.
AGCTGCGATTTCAGCTGCAATCGTAATTGCCCAGTTATACCAATAATTCCAACCAAGGGCAAAACCTAACGCTGGGTCAACGAATTTAGATGCGTAAGTACTAAATGAACCAGATACAGGCATAAACGCAGCCATTTCACCCAAACTTGTCATTAAGAAAAACACCATAATACCAATTAAAGAATATGCTAATAACGCTCCGCCTGGACCAGCCTCATGAATGGCTCCACCACTTGCTAAGAACAACCCTGTACCAATTGTTCCTCCAAGTGAAATCATCGTCACATGACGACTTTTCAATCCTCTATTAAGACCTTGCGTCTCAACGCCCTGGCCATTATTTTTATTACTCATTAAGAATCTCCTCTTTCCATTTTTCATTGCAAGAAGGTTAACTTGATGTCATAAAAAATACCATCACAAGGAATATGCGATGGTATCGAAACATGCCCATCAACCTTGATAAAGATAGCTCAACACGCCTGCGAAGACGTGACAGTTCTGCACCTTTCGGCAACAGCCCCAATATTTATAAGAAGAAGCTTATAAACACTTCGGCGATATTCCCTTTCAAATAGAATCACTGACGCTTTTCGCCTCATCCATTTTACTTTTTAACACCGCGACCTCTACCTCATCGAATGGATGAGGCATTGCAATATATTAATTTAATATGTTCCAATTATAATACAAGAGAATTGTATATTCAAGATGTAAATTTTCTTGAATATTAAAACAATTTAAGCTGAATTCTAAATAATTCTTCAGAATATCACTTTAGCATCCCTTGGAAGCGTATGAATATGCTTTAAATAACCAAATACTTCAGCACTTTCTTCATAACCATGGAATGAAAGTAGACACATTGATATTTGTTCTCGAACCATTCATACAAACGGCTCGTACACGTTCATCATTATTCGCTACATCTATTATCAAATCCATCATTTGTTGGTCTGTTCTCATCACCAATCCTCCGTATCAATTCGATAAAATTATTTTGAGTCCTCTTAATTATATTTATTTATTTTCTTTGATATAATTGACCTTTGTCAAATAGAGGTTTGTAAAACCAGAAAATTCATGAATATATATAGGAGGCGCTACAATTGGCAACAAATCCAGCTGTTCAAAATAGCAAAAAGCTAAAATGGAACTGTAACATTTGGTTACTTGTAATTGGGATTATTTTCATAGCTTCTACATTACGTTCACCTCTAACATCTGTAGGCCCAATCATCTCATTTATACGTGAAGGCTTACACATTTCAAATGTATTGGCAGGATTTATCACAACAATTCCCTTACTTGCCTTTGCTATTATTTCTCCTATAGCTCCAAAATTTTCAAAGCGTTTTGGTATAGAACGTACATTACTATTCTCAACAGTATTACTTGCAGTTGGAATTCTTACTAGATCTTTCGGTATAACCTTCACTCTGTTATTAGGAACATCCCTAATCGGTGTGGCAATTGCTTTTGGAAATGTCTTACTACCAAGTTTGATTAAGTTGAAATTCCCATTACAAGTTGGATTATTAACAGGTATTTTCACAGTTTCTATGAATCTCTCTGCAAGTTTAGCAGCTGGGATTAGTTATCCTCTTGCTAGCGGAGAACTCGGATGGAGAATTGCACTTGGTATTTGGTTTATTTTAGTGATTATTGCCCTAATTGTTTGGCTCCCTCAAATTCGTAAACCTAAGTCCGAATTGAATAATGGTTCTCAAACTAATCAAGAAAATGTCTCGCTTTGGAAATCAACTCTAACTTGGACAGTTACATTATCAATGGGCTTCCAATCTCTTATTTTCTATACAACTGCTACTTGGATTCCAGAAATGTTGCAGTCACAAGGTATGAGTGCTAATACAGCTGGATGGATGTTCTCCTTTATGCAGTTTTCACAATTGCCTGCAACGTTCATGATTCCGATTATTGCAGGACGTAGAAAAGATCAACGTCCTATTGTTGTTGTATACGGTGTTCTTTATCTAGTAGGCTTCGGAGGTATTTTAGCAGGATGGACTTCATTGACAGTGTTATGGATGATTTTACTTGGACTTGCGGGTGGTGCATCATTTAGTTTAGCAATGATGTTTTTTTCACTTCGTACACGTACCGCTCATGAAGCAGCAGAATTATCGGGTACCGCTCAATCATTTGGTTATTTATTAGCTGCAATAGGTCCTGTGTTATTTGGTTATGTCCACGATATTACAAATAGCTGGACAACAGCTATCATCCTATTCATTATTACAGTTATGTTATTAATGACCGCTGGTATGCATGCTGCAAAAGAAGGTTATGTTGCTCCTGAAAGGTAGCGCATACTCGAAGCTTACAATAGCTTTAAGTTTTTTTGTATTACTAGTAGAAGTTAGGCATGTGTAATCCTTGCACTCCCAGTAAAATGAATCATAGAAAAAACTATTATATAGTTTCAAACACTCCATAATAGCTTTCAATTACTCTGTCTTTATATTTACTATTTACTTAAAGCCATGCTATGAAGTGCACTGATCAGATAAATTATTTCTCAAAATGATAGCGACCGTTAAATAATTCAAATGTGACAGGTTCTTTAGCTCCCAAGAAATTAACTTGGAATGGACATTCGCCTCGTTCTGTTATTAATTTCGCTACAACACCATCTCCAATTGGACTAGCAAAGTATAAGTCACCGCCAACTAACTTAAGAACCTGGACAATAGCATTCAACTCCTGATCGATATACGCTTCTGCAACCTCTAACCCTAAATATCGAGACCATTTTCTAGCTGTTTTTTCAGCATCTATTACTGCAAAAGTAACGCCTGCAAAGTCCAACTTTTCTAATTGATTTCCAATGACGCCCTTTTCAACTTGCTCCTTTCTACGCTTATCGTCATTATCATCCCATTGAATAATGAATGGTAGTTGAAGTGTGTTATTTTCTTCTCCAGCATAAAGTAATTGCCAAGTAATAATACTGCCATCTGGTCGTTTTCTGTACATCGGTACTGGTCCATTTACAGATAGACCTTGCTCTTTCAAACGCTCTGCTACCCCCTCAATATCCGATGTACGAACTGCAAATCTTACGAAGCCTTCTTTGAAATCATTATTTACTACTGTTTCAATAAGACTGTGATGTAAATGCTCTGTCTCAGCTATTAGAGCTCTGTCATATGTACCGAGATACTCGATATAGCTTAGATCAAAGTAGCTAAGTGCATTATACGTTCCGCGCCCTTCATGAACGCCACCTTCAACAGCATGGATTCCTTGGCTTTGTAATAGCTTAATTACTTCTTTTGGTTCATCTACAAAATGTACTAAGTGATCAAACGATAATGTCATGTTCAAGTCCCCTTATTTAAATAAATAATGTGAAACGATTTTCACAAACGATTTCTCGATTATTAATAACGCCCTTTCATCAAAATCAAATTTCGGATGATGATGCGGGAATTGTGTGCGTTCATCGTCATTACGAGAGCCTACTTTGAAATAAGTGCCTGGCCTTTCATTTAAAAAGTAGGCAAAGTCTTCTGCACCCATTGACGGCTCGATATCTATTACAGATTCTACACCGAACTCATTTTCAAATAACTCTTTTACAAGTGCAGTTTCGAATGGGTGATTATAAAGCGCTGGGTAGCCACGTAAATAATCAATTCCATACGTTGCATGCGCTGATTCAGTAGTCCCTTTTACAATTGCATAAATTTCCTCTTTCACCTTACTACGAACATCTTCTGTCATTGTACGTACTGTTCCTTCAATAATCGCCGAATCTGCGATAATGTTAAAAGCACTACCTGCACGGAAAACTCCCACTGTCACTACCGCTGCATCAAAAGGGTTTAAGCGACGACTGACTATGTTCTGTAATGAACTTACTATTTCACTACCGATTACGATTGAATCGATGGATTGCTGTGGTTTCGCACCGTGTCCACCAAGCCCTTGAATTTTAATCGCGAATTTATCTACTGCTGCCATTCTATAGCCATCACCAACAGATACTTTTCCAACTGGAACACCTGAATCTAAATGTGCACCGAAAACATAATCCACATCCTTTAATACATCTTCAGCAATCATGAATTTTGCACCACCAGGTGGTTTTTCCTCCGCATGCTGGAAGATGAAAATAATGTTACCATGTAAATGCTTGCAGTAATGACTGAGCGTTTTTGCTGTCGCTAGTAATGCGGTTGTATGCCCATCATGTCCACATGCATGCATGACGCCTTCTTTTTGAGATTTATAAGTAACTTCTTTTAAATCTGTAATTGGTAATGCATCAAAATCGGCTCTTAAAGCAATTGTCTTACCAGACTGCTCCCCTTTTAAAATTCCGATTAAACCATTTCCACCAATCCCTTTTTTCACTTCTAAACCAAAACCCTCAAGCTTATCTGCAATAAACTTTGCTGTTTCATATTCTTCAAAAGATAGCTCAGGATGCTCATGCAAATATCTTCTCCATCCAACAATTTCAGCAAAGCCTTGATCTATTTCTTCATAAATTGTAGTTAAAAATTCTTTTTGCGTGATCGCACTCATTCAATATTCCTCCATTCTATTTATCCCTTTAATTCATATTAGTTTACTATGAATTAAAGCTAAATTTTTTTCTTAGAACTTTTCATTATAGTATTACATATTTATTTCATGATAATAAAAAAGCCGACTTCTATATTTCACTCCAAGAAATCGACTTTGTATACAAGTCCCTCCTCATCTATCAAGTTTTTTAATCAACTTGCAGGAATTAGCACCTTGCTATAATAGCGGTTGCTGAGATGTCACAGGGCCAGTCCCTCCATCTCTCTCGATAAGAAAACCTATTGAATTAGTAGTATTTAAAAATCATGATACGTCACTCCATTAAAAATTGCAATATATTCCCTGTAATTCTCTAAATTAATATGGCGCTTTTTGATAAAAATAGTTCGGTGTTTTACGTTCATTGTCATATGGTTTATGGAAAACATGCGTTGTAGCTGGTGATAATGGTGGAATAAGCCATGTCCAATTTCCCGTTACGTCACGCCCTGCAATTTGCTCATTAGTTTCGAAGCGCTTGAATTGTTGCGCTGCTGTATGGTGATCTACAATGCTCACATCATCTTCTTTATACGAATATAAAACTGCTGCATTCAATTCAACTAATGCGCGGTCTTTCCATAAAGTCGAATTAGATGCTGTATTTAGACCCATTTTCTCTGCAATTATTGGAAGCATATTATAACGATAATCATCCGCTAAATTACGCGCACCAATTTCTGTTCCCATATACCAGCCGTTAAAGGGAGCCGCCGCATACGTGATGCCACCTACTTCGAGTTTCATATTCGAAATCATCGGAACCGCATACCATTTCAACTCAAGCTCTTCAAACCATTCAAACTCAGGATGGCGAATCGGTACTTCTAATATATATTCAGCTGGAATATCGAATATTTGTGGGGCTCTATCCTCTACTTGAATAACAAGTGGTAGCACATCAAAACGGCCACCCTGTCCTTGCCAGCCAAGTTGCTCACATTTTTGTGTAAACGCTACTGAATCTGGATCGCCTACAATACCATCAGTTGTTTCATAACCTGCATAGCGAATTAATTGATGGTTCCAAACTCTTACATCACGTTGAGAGAAAACCGTAATCGTTGGACGAATACGACCATCATTTGTTGCAAAATCAATATGCTCTAAAAGTGCGTGGAAAATATCCTGCTCATCTCTTAATTCGCGCTGATCAAGTAATTGCATCGTTTGCCAAAATAAGCGACCAATACACTTATTGCTATTGCGCCAACCTACTTGTGCACCAAACTTCAGTTCATCTATCGTATGTTCATAAAAACCATTGTCATGAATCTCATGCTCTACTTCAGCTATGCGACTCACTAACTCCTCATCAGATTGTCCCGTTTCCGAATAATACATCTTTATAAATTCAATTGCCTCATTCAACATCGCTATAGTTCCTCCTGTCACTACTCGACTTCCTATCTACCATCATAGAAGAAGTGATTTCCAACAGACAAGGCATAAGACTTAAATAATGTGGTGATTTTGTGGCAACTACATTTTTATTATAAAATGAACAATAAAATACTGTAGTAATCAAATATTTTATCCTTATCCAATATAAAAAAGGACTATTAATGGTATGAAACCAATTAATAGTCCTCGCTTTTACTATGCTTTTTTAGTTCTTCTGTTAAATAAAATTCCTAATCCAAATAAGATTGCTGCGCCCCCTATAAGCAGTGTCCATAACTGGACTCTGAACCTGTTTGAGATAGTGAGCTACTTTCATTAGCACCAAAACTCCAGACATGCCTTTCTTAAAGCCAATCTACAGATTATTAAACTAAGATTCAAATATCATTAAAACATTATCAATTACCCTCATTTTAACTATCAAAATGATAATAATAATTATTATTATATACAATTTATTCTTGACTTTAATTAATGAGTAAGATGTTTAAAAGATCTTTATTTTGTCTAATTCATGCTCACTTTGATATTTTAATATATTCAGCACCATTAATGCTATTTCACATCCCTTTTTTGTTCCTTTAATAATTTATTTTGAAAATGAATTAACCGTCATTATTTATATAATATACTTAAAGATATAAATTCCTTAAAGATAATTATTATAATTTACTTTCATCTATCAATCTGTTATATTAGTTTTTGAAGAGCACGATTCAGTTTAAAAATAGGAGGCACAACATTATGACAAATGATAATAATAAAAAGTTAACAACTGCTGCAGGCGCACCAGTCGTAAGTAATACAAACTCTATGTCTGCAGGTAAACGTGGACCCCTTTTACTGCAAGACATATGGTTGCTTGAAAAATTAGCTAACTTTAACCGTGAAGTTATTCCGGAACGTCGTATGCACGCTAAAGGTTCTGGTGCATTTGGTACTTTTACAGTAACTCACGATATTACTAAATATACAAAAGCGGCAATCTTCTCTGAAGTAGGTAAAAAAACGGCAATGTTCGCTCGTTTCTCAACTGTAGCTGGTGAACGTGGTGCTGCTGATGCTGAACGTGATATCCGTGGATTCGCATTAAAATTCTACACTGAACAAGGTAACTGGGACTTAGTTGGTAACAACACACCAGTATTCTTCTTCCGTGATGCAATGCACTTCCCTGACTTAAACCATGCTGTTAAACGTGACCCATATACTAACATGCGTTCAGCTAATAACAACTGGGACTTCTGGACAAATTTGCCCGAGGCATTGCACCAAGTTACTTATGTTATGGGTGACCGTGGTGTCCCAACTGATTACCGTCATATGCACGGATTTGGTTCACATACGTATTCAATGATCAACGCTGATAATGAACGCGTATATGTGAAATTCCACTTCACTTCACAACAAGGTATTAAAAACTTCACAGACCAAGAAGCTGCTAACGTAGTTGCACACGACCGTGAATCATCACAACGTGACCTATTAGAATCAATCCAAAAAGACGACTTCCCTAAATGGAAAATGTCTATCCAAGTGATGACAGAAGAAGAAGCTCGTAACCACCGTTACAACCCATTTGATTTAACAAAAGTATGGTACAAATCTGAATTCCCATTAATCCCTGTTGGTGAATTTGAATTAAACCGAAACCCAGCTAACTATTTTGCTGAAGTAGAACAAGCTTCATTTGCACCTTCTAACGTAGTACCTGGTATTAGCTTCTCACCAGACCGCATGCTACAAGCTCGTTTATTCGCTTATGCAGATGCTGCTCGTTACCGTTTAGGTGTAAACAATACATCTATCCCAGTTAACGCACCAAAATGCCCAGTACACAACTTCCACCGCGATGGACAAATGCGTGTAGATGGAAACTTAGGAAGCACATTACACTATGAGCCTAACAGCTACGGCCAATGGCAAGAACAACCATCATATAAAGACCCTGCATTAACACTTGATGGACCAGCTGATATCTATGACTTCCGCGAAGATGATGACAATTACTTTGAACAACCAGGTAAATTATTTAACATCATGAGCTCAAAAGAGCAACAACGTTTATTCGAAAACACTGCTCGTAACATGGAAGGCGTTGAGTTCTTCATTAAAGAACGTCACATCATTCACTGCTACAAAGCAGATCCAGCTTATGGTACAGGTGTTGCTAAAGCAATGGGGATTGACATCAACGATATTGATGTTAACAAAGAAATTCGATACCGTTAATATAACGAAGCCTCGTTTAGCTACTCATGCTAATCGAGGCTTTTTACTTTTTAACCACTTATCCACATTTTACTTAATTATTCTGAATTTTTTATATACTTATTAACAAAATTGGTGTATAACTCTGTGTATGTTGTGGATAGGATCATTTTTCATTAATTAGTTATCCACAATAATTAGCAATTCTTCACTTAGAAGAGTTGCTTTTTTATTTAAAACAATAGATTTAATTCATTTTTCATTAGTACTTATGTTTAAAGCAAGACCTATATATAAATTACATCTGTTACTGTAATACAATTTACAAGTAAAGTTATTAACACAGTTTGAGTAGATTCTTCAGATTCAATATCATATATTTTTTATGTCGCTCCAATCAACTACACAAGTAATAAAATAAAAACACCCGTGTCCTCAACAAGATGTTAAAAAAATATACGCTAGACGGAAGGAGACAATTGAGCGTGTCTGAGTATTTCGCCTATAAGAGAGGCTCTACAATAACCAAAATTATAAAAAACAAAAGGCATTCAATTATTACGTGAATGCCTGATACCGAACTATCATTTTCGTTAATTATATAGAATGACTTTCTTCTAAGATACGAGTAAATTCCTCTAGCACTGCCTTTTCGTCCATCGTACTAAACCATCGATAAGATTCAGAATCTAAAATTCGATAATGGTTGCTTAAAATATTTTGTTGCAAACGATATCCTTTATCCTCTTGTACTGTACGCCACCAAATATACCCACCCATAGTTTTTTCTTTTGGGCGTGCAATGACATCATGTGCTGTTAGTTCTACTACTTCCATCGGATCGCCACCCATTGCATTTTGCAAAATTGAACTTTCCCTAAAAAGGGCACATAGTGCAACTGTTGTTGTCCAACCGCATGGTACTCTCTGCTTTTCTATTTGAACAAGCGTTTTTTTAGATATACCTAGTACTTCAGCCATTTTATCCTGAGTATAATTATTTTCCGTACGAACTAGCTTAAATTTGGCAGTAGCGATACTAATGATTTGTTCTTTATCCAAGCTTATCAACCTCATCTGTTTCTTTTAGTGTAATTTTATACTATAAAATGCGAAATGGGAAATTTCAATTCAGAATTAGATTACAGAACAATTGATACCTCTTTTGCCATCATAACTTGATTTCTACCTTTTTCTTTCGCCTCATATAGGCATTGATCTGCTAATCCAATCATTGCTCCAGGCTCATTTCCCATTAAGGGATATTCTGCAATACCCCCTGAAATTGTAATACTTTTACCAGTAGGACTTACTGTTTGCTCTATGTCTGTGCGTAACTGCTCCGCTATTAGACAAGCATCAGTTGCAGATGTATTTGGCAGTAAGATGATAAACTCTTCTCCACCATAACGGAACATAAATCATGCGCTCGTGTTACCTTTTTCATTTTCAATGCTAGAAATTTCAAAACTTCATCCCCAACACCGTGACCATATGTATCATTCACTAACTTGAAATGATCAATATCTATCATAACAATTGAATATGGTGTATTTTCATTTGTCCATTTTTGCATACGCTCATTTAATGTACGACGGTTTGTCAATCCAGTTAATGGATCTGTCGCTGATTGGTCCATAAAGAAGCTTACTTGTCCATGTAGAAAAGACAGGCTTTGAATTAATGCTTTTTTTAGCTGTATAACTTCATAATACCAGCCTGGTACTAGTGCAAGGTTCTTTTCTTCGTTTACTTTCATACTGCTTTCCGTTAATGTCGCTAATTGCTGTAGTGGACGTGCAATTTTAAGGGAAGCCCATAAAATGATAATAAGTGAAACGAGCAATAAAGGTAATGCGGCATACAACATCTGCTTTACCATGTTTGTTGCAGGCTTCAAAGCCATTTCAGTTGAGCGTTGTGCCACAACTCCCCAATCGGCAATTGAAATATACGAATATCCTGCCAGCATATCCTTCCCTTTAGAATTAATCACACGAGCTGCACCGGTACTATGTTTTTCAAGCATTTCGCTCACAACTTTATTGTCAAATACTAAATCATTAATACGTGACTTATCCTGATGATAAATTATGCGGCCATCGTTTTCTACTACATACACGTAAGAGCCGTCTTTATTAAAATGCTCCCCTAGAACCTCATTCAATACATTATTTTCTTTCAAATAAATAGTTCCACCTATAAGTCCTAAATATGAACTATCCTTAGCGAAAACTGGAACTGAAATGAAGATGAGCAAACGATCTGTTATTCCTTTATAAGCTTTTGATATTAATGGCTTTTTTTGAGTTATCGCTTCTTTTATAGCATCAGAAGTTAATGTCTTTCCTTTTAAATCTAACGATTGAGGAGATGTTGCAAGTACTTCTCCATATTCATCTACAATCGCAACAGAATTAAAAGTATTTGTTTGTTTTTTTACGCGATTTGCTTCATGTAATAATTTATTCTCATTATCAAAAATAGCTGAGATTTCCTCAGAACTTACATTAAGCATTTGTATTGTTTCTTTCAAATAATCATTTGCTGTCATTGCCAGTTTTTGCGCATACGCATGATTTGTTTCAAGTGTACTTTCTTTTAAAGAATGTGTATTCGTTCGATAGCTACTCCACAAACTACTAGCAATTGTTAAAAAGAATGCCAAAACAGCTACACTTATAATTAAATGGTGTAATTTCAATTTAATTTTTTTCATATACCTCTACCTATTTCTTAAATAACTCTATACAATACATTAAGTAAAATGGTAACATATTAGACTTTTTTAAAATACACTATTTTACCATTTACTGTTTAATTTATTCCCTTTTTACACAAAATAAAAAAATCGCAATTAAGCCTTTCGGCCTAAAAACGATTTATCCAAATTATATAGTTATTATTGTAAATTACTTGTAAGGAAAATTCCCCTTACTACTCTTTATCTCTAGAATGGTTGAAAATAGAATCTGCATTGTCGAAACAGTGTATAGTATCGTCAAAATCTTCATCTACATCATCTATTTTAATACCTAAAAACCTCAATAACTTGTCCAACATACGATCAACCCCTTAATCTTCGTACTGACATTCTTGAAATTCCAATATTTTTTTCGATGATATTCTTTCGTTCCTACTATCATTATACACTAAAATTGATATAAATTCTAATAAGGACCATAACAAAGCTCGATTTCTGTCTTATTGGGAATACTAATTTCATATAAAAAGGTCCTTTAAATTCACCTATTTAGTTAATCAAAGGAGCCTTAGTTAACATGAATTTTCTTTCAGCGTTGAGATTTGCTCAGGGTGTCTATGGCTATTTATAGTCTGGTTTATTCTCATTATTTAAGTAAATGTTACTTTGTCAAATTAAGTGCAACACTTGCTCCATGAACGCTTCGTGTGCAGATTTCCAGCCCAAGCATTTTCTTGGGCGATTATTAATTAA
>NZ_JBNNTI010000020.1:0-73329 GCF_050278625.1 Viridibacillus sp. NPDC096237
GTAGTTTTGGAGTTCTTGAGAAAAGAGATTCATTTCGTTTGAAACAGAAAAACTTTATAGAAAACGCCATCCTTCCTGTATATTTCTACAAGAAGAATAGCGTTTTTTAAGTTATGATAATACAAATTCCTTTGATAAGCTTATTTGGCATGCCTGGCTTTCAAGAACTAGGTAGTTTTGGAACAATATCATTTTGTGCTATTAATATACGTTGTTAGCTTGATGGGCATGGGGGAGCGTCAGGAAAATGCGCATTTACAATGCTAAGGAAATTACATGATGACAAACCCCAATTGCTTCATTAAGATGAGAAATTGTGGTTTTTTCATTATGGAGAAATCAAGAAACGAGAAAAAAGCAGTAGAGACTTGTTTGAAATTGAAAAGGATTAAGCCGTTTTTTCTCCCCTTCTCCAATAGTCTTTTTCTTTCAAGACCCCGAACATCCTTCAAACAGGAATGCTGCCCCTTTAGAGTACCAATAAGAAAAACACCTCAACTCTAAGAAATCTATAGAGGTGAGGTGATTTTTATCAAACTTTTTACAAAGCTACAGAAATCTAATATCACAAAGTTTAAAATTTTTTAGTTGTAATCCCCCTCTTACTTCACTTTTGGAATTTGTCTAAAGCCGAATTTAATCCTTACGATTGTGCCTTCTTCATTTCTTTTAAAACGCAGAATAAAATTCGAGTCTTTTATGTGTACTAAAAATGTGTCTTCTGCAATTGGTTTAATTATTGTCTGAATTCCATCTGAATCCATATGAAGTTTTCCCGCTTCAACATGAAGTTTCACTTTCGCTCCTTCACCAGAAACAAATTCACCTTCATATTCCTTTAATTTAGCAAGGGATACATCAATTTCTTTCAAACTAAAATGAGTATCGTAAACAGATTTACCCAGTTGTTCTGCAAATGCACTATATAATAGTTGTGTAGATGGTACTCCTGCTAAGTTAGCAAATGCGATACCTGCTAAACCTAATTCTGGAATCATATTCAATTGGGATGCTACACCTTTAATGGAACCTCCATGTTCTATCAGTCGATAACCAAAAAAGTCTGGTACTATTATTAAACCGTATCCGTAATATTTATCGGGATCACATTGTATATAAGGTGTTGTCATTAATTCGACGCTCTTTGGTGTCAATATTTGTGCCGAGCCTACTTTTCCGTTGTTTCTGAAGATTTCCGAGTATTTAAGCATATCGTTTATAGTAGATTTCAAGAATCCAGCTGCACGCATAGCGGGCGCGTCCCAAGGATTATTCGATTCAAACACGATTGTTTCTTCCGCTTTTTCCCGTGAATTATAAAGGGTGGCAATATCCTCGTGTCCATCTAATTCTTCTAAATGAAATACACTTTGATACATGCCTGCCGGATCTAGAATGTAATCTTTCATATATTGTTCGTATTTGATTCCACTTACTCTTTCAATAATAGTGCCTAAAAGAGCGTAACCCTCATTTGAATAGCTAAACTCTGTACCAGGTGCACCAAATAGCTGATACTCCGCGTTCGCAATACCTTCCATCAGTTCCTCATATGTTTCAATACATGGAAGTTTAGATAATTCATTTTCTTTCTTTTCATCTTCTTCAAATCTTGGATCCAACTCTATACTCTTACGTAAGGCACCCATTAATAATGTTAAAGGAGGTAATCCTGCAGAATGAGTCATAAAGTGATGAATCGTCATTTGTTTTGTATACTCTTCATCATTAGTTTTAAATTCTGGTAAATATTGAACAACAGCATCATGAACAGAAAGTTTTCCAGCCTCTTGTAGCTGGAGAATGGCCATACACGTAAATGACTTCGTTATTGAACCAATTCCAAATACGGTGTCAGAGGATAAAGGTAGCTCCTTTTCTACATTTCGATAGCCAAAGTCACTTTCATAAATTAATTGCCCGTCTTTCGCCAAGCCCATTGCAAACCCTGGAATTTGATATTTCTTTGTAAGTTCACCAGCGTACTGATCGAATTCTTTCAGCATTGTTTCTTGTTTCATATTGTACATCTCTCCATTTCTTAATTTTCTGATTTTTTAATAAATATATCTTTTGGAAATTCATTGTTCTAGAGGCCTGAATTGCTGCATGTGAATGTGATGCAATGATTGGGTTATTGCTTATTTATAGACAATAAGAAATCGATTTCCCCCTTTCGCTGTCTACTTTAATTGTATGGAACGAACTTCTCTTTTTTCTTACTCAATTCTTACAAATTCCTTAAGCTTTGAGACAAGCATAAAAGAGTCTAAGTAAACGTAAAACAGGAGCTTTCGCAGATTCCTCTAATAATGCTACTGTTCAACCAAGGAAAAGCCGAAACTTGCTAGCGAATCACTTTGGTTAGGATTTACTGTGCAGGGTCCCCAAAACACTATATATGCCAATAACAGTGTTAACATTACATTTGAATTCGGTTTTTTAGGTGAAACTTTTACTTTATGGGGTAAAAATATATATAAAATACCCTGCAAGAAAGAAATGTTATCTTTGGTAGAAAAGATCGGTCTATTTTTTTAGAGGAAATATGAACCATACAACAAAGGCGAAGTCTTAAAGCAGACTCCGCCTTTGTTGTATCATGAATCAATTAATATCAGTATTATAATTACATATAGATTTAATCTCTAGACACTTCTTATTCAACTATATTAGTATTTACAGAAATGGTTTCAAATTCGACAGGAATGGCTTTTGTTTCTATCGTTACTGGTTTTTTTGAGTTAGTAATGTCAGTAATTTTAGAATATAAGCGCGTTCCAAATTCGAGTAGCTACCCAGTCCATAACTCCGGAATCATCGAATCACAGTGAACGCAACATACCTCATCCTTTGCTTTTTTCGTTCACTTCTTGAAAAATAGGCCATGAGTAGTGCGATGGTTTCAATATTACCTTGAAATGATTGAGAATACGTTGTTTTTAATAGGATTTAGTTTTGAGTTTTCACGGATAATATCTACTACAATATCTACTATTTTTGTTCAAACGGTTCTTTTCAATAAAACTAGAAAAATCAAATAAAACGGTATCTTGTAATGATAGGATTCAAGAAAAATTAGGCTACTTAAAGCCAAAAGAATTTGGTCAGCAAGCAGCCTAATAATTGTGTTTTATAAGTGTCTCAAATAGCTTTTTTAATGCTTTGAATAGTAACGCTAACTTCTGCTTCTAATATCCGCTTTAATATTCAAACTGACTTATTAGGTCTTTTAACTCATCAGCCATGTCAGAAAGTGCTTGAGCAGACGCATTAATTTCTTCCATAGAAGCCAATTGCTCCTCTGTAGAGGCAGCGACTTCTTCTGATGTAGCTGCATTTCCTTTAGCTGAAAAAGCTAAATCCTGAGTATTAGCTGAAACCTCTTGGACACTCTCTGACATTTGTTCTGATGTGGAAGAAACCTCCTCCATTTGAGGAGTAATTTCTTTCATACTTGACATAATTACTTTGAACTTGGCTATGGCTTCATCTGAAACCCGTAAGCCGCTTAGTACATCTTCAGTGACTTTTGCCATAATACGTACAGATTGCTCTGTGTCTGCTTGAATTCCATGAATAAGGTCAAAAATTTGTGTTGCAGATTGCTGTGATTGCTCTGCTAGTTTTCTTACTTCCCCGGCTACTACTGCAAAACCCTTTCCATGCTCTCCTGCCCTAGCTGCTTCGATTGCAGCATTTAGAGAGAGCAAGTTCGTTTGTTCAGCAATGCCTGTAATGACATCTAGAATAGAGGTGATTTGCTGTGAACGTTCATGTAACGTTTGAATCTTTGTGTTTGAATCTGTAACAGACAGATGTATAGAATTCATTTGATCTTTTGTATCTTGTACTGCTTTCCCTCCCTCTAGGGCATGCTTAGTGGCATGTTGGGAGAGGGTGGTTACGGTGGAAGAACATTTAGCTATATGAAGAATTGCTTTCGACAGTTCATTTAGCGCTTCCACATTCTTATCTGCATTCGTTGTTTGGATATCTGCGTTACTAGAAACTTCTTGTATAGCGATAGCCACTTGCTCAGTAGCCATACTAGTTTGATCGGCATTAGCGGTGAGCTCTTCTGCTGAAGAGGCAACTTGTTCTGCATTTACCTCTACTTTTTGAATAAGTGTTTTAAGACTATCTTGCATGTTATTGAAAACTTGTCCCAATTGTCCAATCTCATCTTTAGAGGTAATCACCAATTTTTCAGTCAAATCCCCTTTACTAATCGTCATTGCACTATCTTTTAAATCTTCAATTGGTCCGATAATTCTTTTTGTAATAAAATAAACGGCAACGGCACATACAACAATTGAAATGGCTAATACGAGAATAGTGGTAACCAAGATGGACGAAGCAGATTCATCTATTTCTTTCGAAAAAATTGTTCCTGTAATTTTCCAACCTGTAAGTTTATTTGTTGTAAAAAATAATGTTCGATTATCACCATCATATACATAATCATACATACCCGATTTTGAATCATAAATCTGATTCATAAAGCTCTCTTTCACTTCCCCTCCCCCTTTTAAAGTAGGGTGTGAAATCACCTTTTTATTTTCATCAAAAATAGATGGGTATCCCGACTTCCCAATACTAATTGAATTTGATACTTTTTGTAATTCTGTTAGGTTAAGGTCCACTGCAACAACACCTGAACGATCATTTAACTGCTGAGCAATTGTAACGATCATATCTTCAGTCCGCACATCTTTGTAAGGTTCTGTTATAAAAGGATCTCCTTTAAGCTCTACTGCTCTTTTATACCAACTTCTTTCTAGAGGATTATAATTTTTGGCAGTAGGTACATTCTCACCTTGAATAAATGCTCCACTATTCGTTGCAACATAAATACTGAAAACATCTGGGTTTAGATTAGAATATTGCTGAAGAGATGATTTTAGGGTAACATCGCCCTTTCCATACATCGAAGAATTAATTTCCTCACTAAAGACGCCTAATTCGTTTATTTTTTCACTGATGGTTTTGTCTATAAGTTTATTTAATACTTCAACACTCTCGTTGGCACTATGAAGAATTTCCTTTTCTATAGAATCTTTAGCTGATAAGTATGACAATATCCCAACCAAAACAACAGGGATTACTAATACAAGCGCAAATGAAATATACAGCTTATTTTTAAGGCTTCTGAATAAATTTTGCATGCAACAATTCTCCTTTTTCTACACTATGCTTTAAAAGCTTTTTTCTTAAGATGCTTTCTTACAACTATTCTCTGTATGCTTTTATTCGCAAACCTTATATCGAAATACTGATAAGGAATCAAAAAAGACAAAAGCTGCTTTCTTACATATTTTTTTAACTACAACTCCTTTGATTGATAAATTATGTCCTTTGCTTTTATCGGTTGAAATAAAATAATTCGAACATTAAAATTATCAATAAAAATCACATTTAAAAATTCGCAACTAATGACCCATTTCAGAAGCATTCTAGCCTCCCGAAATAAATTAATCTAATTCATTAAAACAAACTTCATAAACAGATAAACAAATAGAAAGAACTCATTTTGATCAATCTTCTTTTTTAAAATGAGTTCTATTTTACTTTCTATTAAATTCAATGTTTCAAGGATAAAAAGAATTGTGAAATAAAGATTTTGAATAAATGAAAAAGGTGCAGAACTTCATAAATGCAAGAGATCTGAACCCGATTTGTTTCACAATTGCTTGATAAGGATAGCGTTAATGCATTTACTCCAGATGTTATCGGTGATTTGTTAGCAAATAATGAGTTAGTTGAAGAAAAAGAGGCATCACTTCACATCTACAGTTTTATCTACTCAACCGTATTTATTTCTTCACAGCATGGATATAATGAATTGTTTCAAATGCAGTTAAATAATCTTCTCTATCATTGAAAAATTGTAATTGAATATCTTTTGGAGATAAATGTTCATAGATTAATAAGCCAGCTTTTTGTAAAAGATTTTCTATTTCTTCATAGGAGAAACTTGCTTTCATAGGCTCTCCACTAGCATTAGCTAATGTCACCATATTCTCTACACGATTCGATAAACCTTTTTCGGTAAATAAATTTTCATCAGCATAATCAAATACTATCGAGCTACCCTCAGGCATTTCTTTAAAAAGATTAATTAATAATTGCTCGAGTTCAGCTTTAGATAAGTAATACGATACGCCAAGTAAACTAAAAAAGGTTCTTTTTCGTTTTACATTGTTTTTGAATAAAAAATCTGATGAAATATTTTTAGTGAAATCACATTGAATAAAATGTAAGTTACTAGGAATTGTTAAGTTAGCCTCTTTTAACTTATTTATTTTATATTCTTGTGTTGTAGTGGAATCTACTTCATGAATGGAAATGCTATGTTCAAGTTGAGGATTACGTAAAGCGAATGTATCCATGCCTGCACCTAAAATAATATATTGAGTAGCACCTAAAGAGGTTTCATTGAATAGCACTTTTTCACAAAATGCAGCGCGTGCTAATGGTGTAGGTGACAGTTGTATTTGTGTAATCCATCTTAAAATTTCATCAGGTTGATCTTTCAACTTATCCCCTAATTCAGCATTAAAAAAGTTGATTCCCTTTGTCATATTAATTTTAACAGCTTCAAACTCTTGTTCTGTTAAAAGTTGAGCGGCGATAAAATCATCAAAAATAATAGGTTGATCAAAAAGGTGGTGATAGGCTCGTCCAAAAGCCGAGATTAAAGCAGTTAAACTTGATTCATTTGAATTCATAATAAAACCCTCCATTTGATTTTTATCCTCAATTGCAAGGTTCATTATAACACGCAAATATAATATTATATCACATATAAATATTTTTGTCAATACGTTAAGGTATGGTCATTTCTCTTACCGATACTTTGTCCGCAGAGGTTATCTACTAGGATCATAATTAACATTAAGGGTTAGAAGTTTTCCAAATAGTAAAACCCCCTATTGTCAAGAAACAAAAAGGGGGTTTGTAGTTATTTTGCAAAAATTTGAGTACCGTATGTTGGATATTGAGCGTTTTTACCTGAAACAACAATACCTATTCCAACTTTTTGATAATTAGGTGATAAAATATTTTCTCTGTGACCAGTAGAATTCATCCAGCCATCCATGAAACTTGTTGCTGTTGGATAACCTGCAGCGATATTCTCCCCTGCTGCATATGTTTTATACCCTGATCCGTTAAGTAAGTTTGACCAGCTTCCGTAGGATGGGCTTGTATGGCTGAAATATCGATTTTTCTCCATATCTAGTGAACGAATTATCGCAAGCTTTGTAAGCTTTGGATCTTGCTTTAAAGGTTTCAATTTCTTTTTTGCACGCTCTTTATTTATTATGCTAACTATTTGATCTTGCATTTTTTTATTTCCTAAATCAATGTAACTATCAACAAATTTACCAGATTTAATCCAGTAAGTCTTGCTACCTTTGTTTACTTTAATCCAACCATTTGTATTTGCAGCACTCACTTTATAAATCCCAGCTGCAAGCTTCGTTGTTGATTTGGAACCTTTTGCTTTTTTATAGGTTGTTGTTGTTTTTGAAAGATAGATATAATCACCAGTGAAACCGTTCTTTACCCACTTTTTATCTTTTGTTTGCATCCATTTATCTTTTGTTGTTTTGATAATCGTTACTTTCTTTTTAGCAGCTACTATAGATTTTCTTCCATATCCACCTTGCTTAGTAAACAGTCTACTTGTTTCAGTAAGCGTTACTTGTTTTATTTTTGGACTACTTGCTTTAGCATTTGTTGGGCTTGCTAAACTACATAATAAGATCATCGCCATGAATACGACGCTAAATTTTTTCACCATTTTATTCAACTTAATTCCTCCGAATCTAATTATTAAAACGATAATTTTTAATGTTAGTAGTTCTCTCTCAATAGTCTTTTCAGAGAATTCTCATTAAATATAGTCGTTTAATCAATATCAATTAAAAAAGAATCGTATTGACTACAATTTTTACTCACTATATCACAGTATCAAATTTTTATGGTCATAAAGACAAAAAATAGTTTTAAACTATTAATAAATTTACATAATATAGGGATTTAAACTCAGAAGATAAATTTGTATATTTATTTTCTATCTGTTGTATACTAGCAGTAAAAAGAGTGATTATATGATTTCATTTATATTAACTACAAATCGTCTTTTAAAAGCTCTTATTCGTGCTTTTAAGCAACCGTTATTTATTTCATTGATTACATCATTATTTTTTATCCTTTTGTCAGGGACGATGTTTTATACGAACGTAGAAGGTTGGTCTATACTTGATGCCATTTACTTTTGTGTCGTCAGTCTCATTCCAAGCGGTGTAGATACTTCACTCACACCGACTACAAGTCTAGGCAAAGTATTTACGATGTTTTATTTAGCTGTTGGCGTTGGTGTTATGTTTCTAACATTACTGATTCTTGGAAAGACAATGATTAAGTCAACAGATGAATCGACTTCAGAAATTACAAAAAACAGAAAATTATTGTAAGTTTTAAGGTTGTCTTAATAGACGACTTTTTTTATATTTTTACAACTCATGGTATTTTTATGCAATGAACCTTTACTCTAACGATGAAATTTTTATAAATGTGTTTTAAACCTATCATCAGATATTGTCGAAACAAGGAACTTTTCATACAAATATTTCCCAAATGAATAATTGAAATATTTACTCTATAAGAAATATAAGCTATGATAATTAGGAAATAGTCAATTCTATCTATATTAATTATAGATAGTGATAAATCACTCACTTGCGACCATCTATCTTTTTTGATGGCTAGCATATAGGACGGAGGTCATTAATTTGAGTTTATTAGAAGTATTAAAACAGGCTACACCATACATACAATTGGCATTCAATAATGAAATTTTTGTCAGTATAGTTGATCGTGATCAAAACAAGGTTTACTTTTCGTCTCCTGGTAATAAAGTTGATCTAGGGGTAAAAACTGGCGACATAATGGAGGATACTGAAGAATTACGACAAGCCTACGCAGGGAAAAACGTATCGCGGGATATACCTGCCGAATTTTATGGGGTCTCACTTCATACGAAAATATATACAATTAAAGAAAACGGTCGTGTAGTTGGAGCTCTTAGCTTAGTTTTCTCGATGGAGAACCAAGAAAAGTTACAATCTTATATGAATCATCTACAAAATGCTGTCATTGGTTTACAGGATAAAGTACATCTTGTTGCCTCTCATTCAGAGGAGCTTGCAGCAACAAGTACTGAAATTACAGTGCAATCTCGACAAGCACTTGCTGATTCAGAAGCTTCACATAGTGTAACAGATTTTATCAAATCAATTTCTCAACAAACGAATTTACTTGGTTTAAATGCTTCTATTGAAGCTGCTCGAGCAGGTCAGCATGGGGCTGGATTTAATATTGTTGCTCAAGAAGTACGAAAATTATCTTTAGAAACAAAGTCTGCTACAGAAAAGATTGAAGATTCACTTAAAAATATCACACAAAATCTACAAGGTTTAATGGGGAGTATGAGTCAGATTAATACTGCATCAAATGAACAAGCAGAGCTAGTACAAGATTTCAGCTCAATTATCGAAGAATTAGGTTCCCTGAGTAGTCAGATGGGCCAATTGGTGAAAGAAACATTGCGTTAGATTTCCACATTTTCAAATCGAAATAATCAAGCCCATTGAGTGTTGTGTATGCAATGGGCTAATTTAATCTTACAAATATATAATCTTACTTCACATGCGTGCTATTTGAAAATACTTCCTTATTCTATCTACTTCTAACCACCTTTTACATACTTACAATTTAAAAACTTTATTAGCACCAGTAATAAAAATACTTCTTGATTCAAGGAACAAATGTTCTTATAATGAATATAAGAGGTGAGTCGTATGGAACAACGAGTAAAAAAACAGCAATTGACAACTGTTGAGAGGCACCATTTACAGTGCGCTGCAAACGAACTATTAAACACTGCATCAAAGGATACAGTTTTATCCACTTTAGCAATCTACGCATGTTTATCCAAAATAAAAACGCCATCTACAAAGAGATAGCGTTTTACTATGTTCATTCATAAATTTGGATTTTCATAACCCCTGAATGTATATGGTTCTTCTGGTTGTATTGTTTTCTCCCAAGAATCAACCTTCAATACTGGGATATTTGCTTTAAAAGGTTGGTAGTAAACTGTAGAGATCGTACCTTCTACATTCACCCAATCATCATCTTGTAATTTCATATCATCCGGAAATTCTACTAACATTCCAAAAACACCTGAGTCTGCTACACAGTGAATGACACCAAAGCGTAACACAAAAGCCTGCTTACGATCTATTACTTGCTCTTTGTATATAAATCCTTTATATGAGAGTTTTTTTCCGATAAATTCTCCAGGGAAGTTATAGATTGTCTCCATCCCTTTTAGAAAATTTTCATCATTTAAAGCGACTGTAGGCATATTAGCGAAGACACGGAGCTCTTTTTGCATGATTTCATCATATCCATCTTTTCCAAAGTAAATGCTAGTATCTGGACGTAAATACTGCGTTTGTACAAAAGAATCCCCTTCCTCAAAATCATCAATTGCTTTAAATGAAAAGCCTTTTGATTTTACTACAGTTGAATCTAATGTAGCTATTGGAAGAAATAAGCCTGTCACTAATGGAAAAATAAATATTGCATAGTGGCACATTCTAATGACAAGCGAGCTGTCCTTTTCATGTTTATGATCATGGTCACAGCACTTATGACTGTGTTCCTCTTCCTCTTTTGTCATACTGATAATTTGAACAATGGTCAGTATTGCAAAAAGTATAATTCCCAATATACATATATACTCATACTTCATATTAATATATTTCGAATTATCACCTGATGAGTAGAGGTAATAAAAGAAATAAGTAAAGCTCATTAGTATTAATGCTCGAATCATCTTTATTCCCTCCACTATACTAACATCGAGCTGATAAATACGAAAATAACAATATATAAAATCAGCGTCATTATGAATTTCTTTTTAAATGTTGAAAGCATCATTAATAGGTTTTTAATATCAACCATTGCACCGAACAATAAGAAAGCAACTAACGAAGATGTTGTAAAAGTACCTCTAAATGAGGCAGCTATAAATGCATCTGCTTCAGAGCAAAGTGATAGTACAAACGATAGTCCCATCATGACTAAAGAGGATGTAGCTTTCGTTTGGCCTAATTCTAATAAGAATGAAGTTTTAACGAATATTTGCATAGAAGCTGCTACAAATGCACCGATGATTAAGTACTTCCCTACCGAGAAAAACTCATCAATTGCATGATTAAGAGTACCAACAAATTTTTGTGTAAATGATTTCTTTACTTCGTCATGATGACATTGTAATTCGGGTTCTTCTAATAACTGCGTGTCTTTATATTGAAATGAAATGATAAGTCCAATGATAAATGCAATAACAAATGCTAATCCACCACGATACCAAACCATATCCCAACTATTCCCAAAAGCAATATAAGTCGAAAATAACACGATAGGATTAATAATTGGACCAGTAAGCATAAATGGTATAGCGGCATGTAGTGGCACGCCTTTTTTTAATAATCTTCTAACTATTGGTATAATGCCACATTCACACGCAGGAAATAACGCACCAATTAACGTTCCATATAAAACTGCAAGTATTTTATTTTTCGGTACAATTTTAGCGATCATCTGTTCACTTACGAACATTTGAATAAGTCCTGAAATAAATACACCTATTAGAACAAATGGTAATGCTTCTATAATAATACTAATAAAAATAGTATTCAGTTGTAAAAATGTTGCCACGCTTTAATTACCTTCTTTACTTTATCAATTTAATCACTCTATGCATTGTACTCTAAAAAAAATAAAAAAGAAACTAGAGTAATGACATAAGCTAGTTATTGATTATAACCTCTTTCGAGTGAGCTATATTCATCTTATATATGCTAATAGATTGTATTTAGTACTACTCTTCATTCATTATAAACCGCCTCTTAATACCCATTATTGTATATAAAATTCCATTATATTAAAAAATAGGAATACTACAGTTGTATCAATATCAAAAGGTTTAAGTCAACGTCTCAACCATAATGCATTGAGAAAACGTGCATTAAATACTTCTACTTGACGTTATATAAAGTCAGTTAATTCTGATGATTTTTCAACAAGTGGTGTAAGGACTGTGAAAACAGCATGTCCATATTATCCTGTAACGAATGTAGTCTTATCAACATCTGAAAACTATAATGTGATAAAGCAATAATGAAAATAAGCCCTAAACACTTCGTTGAGTGTATAGGGCTTATTTCTAATTCAATTAAATTTAGAACGTTTAAATCAAGATTCTAATAATAAGTCTTCTGGGTTTTCAAGTAATTCTTTAACGGTTTTTAAGAATCCTACAGAATCTTTACCATCGATGATACGGTGGTCATAAGATAATGCAACGTACATCATAGGGCGAATTTGTACTTCATCACCAACAGCGATTGGACGTTTTTGGATTGTATGCATTCCTAGAATTGCAGCTTGAGTACCATTCATGATTGGTGTTGACATTAATGAACCGAATACACCACCATTAGTGATTGTGAATGAACCACCTTGTAGGTCAGCTATTTGTAATTTTTTGTCGCGTGCTTTTTTAGCTAGACCACCGATTGCATCTTCAATTTCAGCGAAGTTTTTACGGTCACAATCGCGTACAACTGGTACTACTAAGCCGTCTTCAGTAGATACAGCAACACCAATATCATAGAAATTATTTAGGTGTATTTCGTTACCTACGATTTGAGCATTAACGTATGGGTATTTTTTAAGAGCAGCAACTACTGCTTTTGTAAAGAATGACATGAAACCAAGACGAGTTCCGTCATGTTTTTCTTGGAATTGATCTTTTTTACGACTACGAAGTGCCATAACGTTTGTCATGTCGATTTCGTTGAATGTAGTAAGCATTGCCGTACTTTGTTTTACTTCAAGTAAACGAGTTGCGATTGTTTGACGACGACGAGACATTTTTTCAACTGTTACTCGAGATTCGTCAACTGCAGGAGCAGCTTTTGGCGCTTCAGCTGGTTTTGCTGCAGGAGCTTGTGGAGCTGTACCGTGTGCAGCTACATCTTGTACGCGAACTCGACCTTGTGGATCAACTGGAGATACAGCCGCTAAGTCAATTCCTTTTTCACGAGCTAGTTTACGAGCAGCAGGGCTAGCAATTACACGCTCATTTGATGATGATTCTTCTACCACTACAGGTGCTGGTGCAGCTTTTGGTGCCTCTACAGCTGGCGCTGGTGCAACAGGTACAGCTACTTCAGCTGCTGGTGCTGGAGTTGCAGCAGCATCACCTGCTTCAACGATTGCGATTACAGCACCTACTAGTACAGTATCGCCTTCTTCAGCAAGGATTTCTTTCAAAATACCAGCTTCTTCAGAGATGATTTCAGCGTTTACTTTATCAGTTTCAAGTTCTACGATAAACTCGCCCTTTTCTACTCTATCACCAGGTTTTTTCACCCATTGTGCGATCGTACCTTCTGTGATTGATTCTGCTAATTCCGGGACAATAATTTCAGCCACTATAATTTCCTCCTTCAAAGTATTCGCTATTAGCGAGTTACAGCTTCTTCAATAATACGTGCTTGTTCAGCTTTGTATGAATCTGCATCACCTTCAGCAGGAGATGAACGTACGATACGACCGATGTAACGAACGTCTTTGTCTTCTGCTACTTCACGCATATAAGGATCTGCAAATGACCATGAACCCATGTTTTGTGGTTCTTCTTGTACCCAAGCAAGTTCTTTTGCATTAGGGAAACGTTTAATGATTGCAGCAATCTTCTCAGATGGGAATGGGTACAGTTGTTCAACTCGTACTAAGTGTACGTGATCGAACTCTTTACCATCGCCAACTTTTTCTGCAATATCAATAGCTACTTTACCAGAAGCAAATAGAATACGCTCAACTTTTTTCGCAGCTGAACCAGTTGTTGGGTGTTCAATAACTGTCTCGAAGTGGCCAGTTGTTAATTCTTCAAGATCTGCAGCAACGATTTGATTACGTAATAGTGATTTTGGTGATACAAGAACTAATGGACGAATTGCTTCTGTACCTAACATTTTAGCTTGACGACGTAATAAATGGAAGTAGTTTGCAGCACTTGATAGGTTTGCAACTGTCCAGTTGTTTTCACCAGCTAATTGTAAGAAACGTTCTAAACGAGCACTTGTATGTTCTGAACCTTGACCTTCAGCAGCATGTGGTAATAACATAACAAGACCAGATTTTTGACCCCATTTAGAGCGAGATGCTGAAATAAAGTTATCAAACATTACTTGAGCCATATTTGCGAAGTCACCGTATTGTGCTTCCCAGATAGTTAAGTTTTTCTCGTTTTCTAAATTATAACCATACTCATAGCCTACGATAGCAGCTTCAGATAACGGGCTGTTATAAACAACAAATGAAGAATCTGCACCGGAAATATGGTGTAATGGTGTTAATTCTGCACCCGTTTTTTCGTCATGTAATACTAAGTGACGGTGTGCGAATGTACCACGTTGTGCATCTTGACCTGTTAATCGGATTGAATTACCTTCTTGTGTAATTGCACCGAATGCTAATGTTTCAGCATGACCCCAGTCAATTTTTCCTTTACCCATGAATGCATCTTCACGACGGCTTAGGATTTTGCCTAATTTTTTGAAGACATTGAAGTCTTGTGGCCATGTTAATAATTCTTTATTCATTTTTTCTAGACGTTCGCGTTCAACACCAGTTTCTACGATATCATAACCGTTCTTCACAGCTTCTGGCATTTCGTTTTCAACATGTTGCCCTTCGCCAACTTCTTTCACATGATCATAAGCTGCTTGCATTTCCTTTTGTGTATCAGCATCTAAAGAAGCTACTTCTTCTGCTGTTACAATGCCTTGATCTGCAAGTACTTTACCATACAATGCGCGGACAGTATCGTGTTTATGAACACCTGTGTACATTGTTGGGTTTGTGATCATAGGTTCATCCATTTCATTATGACCATATCGACGATAACCGACTAAGTCTACTAAAATGTCCTTACCGAATTGTTCACGGTATTCTATTGCAAAACGAGCCACTTGTACAACTGCTTCTGGATCATCAGCATTAACGTGTAATACTGGAATTTCATAACCTTTTGCAGGATCAGAAGAGTATACAGTTGAACGTGAATCATAATGTTCAGTAGTAAAGCCAATCATATTATTAGCAATAATATGAACTGAACCACCTGTGTTAAATCCTTTTGTACGAGAGTAGTTCATCGTTTCAGTTACGACACCTTGACCAGCAAACGCTGCGTCACCATGAACTAAGATCGCTAATGCAGATTTAGCATCTTGAGTTGGAGCACCTGCATTAAAAGTATTATCTTGAGCTGCACGAGCTTGGCCTGTAACAACTGGACTAACTACTTCTAAGTGAGATGGGTTATAAGCTAATTTGATTGTTGCACCTTTTTTGCTGTTATATGTAGCACCCATGTGATATTTAACATCGCCGAACCATCCTTTAGTCATTTCTAAAGAACCGTCCTGTGGAATAAATAACTCACTTGGAACGTGTGCAAAATCAGCAAACATCATATCATATGGTTTGTGTAATACATGTGTTAACACATTTAAGCGACCACGGTGAGCCATACCGATCATGACATTTTTTACACCTTTGTCTTCTGAACGGTGAACAATTTCATCCATTAGAACAACTAATGCATCTAAGCCTTCGATAGAAAAGCGTTTTTGACCAACAAATGTTTTGTGGATGAATTTCTCAAAGCCTTCAACTTTTGTTAATTGGTTTAAAACTGCTTTTTTCTCATCACTTGAAAGACCAGTGTTTAATACACCACTTTCAATTTTAGATTGAAGCCACACTCTCTCTTCACTGTTAACAACATGTGCAATTTCGAAAGCAATTTTACTTGTGTAAATAGCTTTCAGGTAATTAATAGCATCTAATCCATTGTTAACGGTTGCAGGAATGTCTTTCAATAATACCGAAGCAGGTACTTGTATTAGATCTTGATCAGATAAACCATAAGTTTTTGCTTCGATTCGAGTAGTGTCACGTGGATGGTCTTTTAAAGGATAAATATCTGCGCCTAAGTGACCATATACACGAATGGCATCCGCATATTGAACAGCAGCTAAAACCTTTGTAAAGTTACCAGGATCAACGCTTGTAGCGTCAGATACTTCACTAGTTTGTACTGGTGCACCGTATTGTTCGAATAATGATACAAGTTCTGGATCAACTTCTTCTGGTGATGTTAAGTACAAATCGTACATTTCCATCACATAGCCAAGGTTGGGACCTGAAAATGCTGCCCATGGTGAGCTTACAGGTGAAACATTGTTTGACATGTAGAATTACCTCCAACTTTTTTGCCAAGTGGCAGTTCCATTAATTAATTTAATTAATAATTTGAAAATCCACTAACTATCTTACCATTCTTCCTGCTTAAGTGAAACAACTGTATTAATAAATCAAGAAGAACATTTTTCCCCTTCCATCTTACTACTCTTCACAAAAAATACAATCGTTTTCAACAAATTTAGCAATTTTTTTCTTGAACGAACTAATAATAGAATAAACTTTGAGAAAAACGTCATTTTTCAGCTGGCAAATCTATATAAAAAGTACTACCAAAATGAAGTTTACTTTTCAGTTTAATGGTTCCGCGGTATTTATTTACCAACATATTTACAATACTTAAACCTAATCCTGTGCCTCCATCTTCACGTGAACGAGATGAGTCGACTCTATAAAAACGATCGAATATACGTGCTTGATCTTCCTCTGCAATACCAATACCTTGATCTGACACTTCAATTTGCACAGTTTCTTGTTGTTTCGAGAGTCTAACCTTAATCATTGGACTATTTTCTGAATAGCGTATAGCATTTTGTAAAAGGTTACGTAAAATCTGGCCAAAAGCGTTGTCGGAAATAATCGCTCGGTAACTAAACTCTGGATCAACTTCTAATTCAATCGCAGCAGCTGGAAACAATACTTTTATTTCCTCCATAATATCGGTAGTAATAAAAAGAAGATCTGCACTGTTTTGTATATCATTCTGCTCTCTTCTTGCAAGATCTAACATCTCTTCTATAAGCTTTTTCATACGTGTAATTTCAAGCAAAGAAGTGTTTAGTGACTCTTCAAAAACCGCTGGATCATCTTTGCCCCATCTTTTGATTAACGATAAATGTCCTTCTACTACTTGAATTGGTGTTCTCAGCTCATGAGAGGCATCAGAAATGAATTGTTGCTGACTCAGGAATGATTGCTCTAGCTCCCCCATCATCGATCGATAAACGGACAATAAGTCACCAATTTCATCCTTGGCATCGTATTGAAGTTTAATAGGTGCTGTAAAACCCTGTTCAGCAACTTCTGTCATCTCTAATCTCAAGTCGTCTAATGGTTTCAGTAAAGTTGTCGCCAAAAAATAGCCTATTCCGGCAGATGCTATAAGGGCCCCTAATCCCATAATACACATAGCCGTTAGAATATATCGCATAAGTGATACAAATGAAGTCAAAGGATGCGTCAATTGTATATAGCCTGAGAAAGGTCCAATCCTTATCGTGGATGTCGCCAAAAACGTATCTACACTTTCTACCTTTTCTTTCGATATTGCATAACCGTGATCAGGTAAATTTTCTGGTAATGAAGGCATAATTTTCGTCGAATCATTAATACGTAATATTTCTACTTTATCTTGATTTAAGATACGTACCGTTTGATTTTTATCAACAATAGAATTCATAAGCCCTTTATTTGACTGTATATCATGTATGGTTAAGAAATTACCTTGAGATTCAAAGAACACTGTTAAATCATCCATCGTTCGCTTAACAGACTGCTCCTGTTCATTTAAAAGCCATGAATGGATTGCAATATAGAGAACCGAACAAATTACAGCAAAGCTAATGAAAATGACTACAGCAGATGTAAGTGCCCATTTCCCTTTTAATGACTGGTTTGATAGATAATATTGGAATTTCTTCATTCTCGTATCACATACCCGACTCCACGAACCGTTTCAATATAACTACTTGCCAATTTAGGTAATTTTGATCGAAGGTGACGGATATAAACGTCTACAACATTTGTTTCAACATCTGATTGATAACCCCAAACTTGCTGTAAAATTCGATCACGAGTACAAACACGGTTTTTATTTTCTATAAGTAGGCAAAGTAAATCAAATTCCGTTTTCGTTAAACTCAGTATTTCCTCGTTAACAAATGCAGTGTATGCAGCAGTATTAATAGTTATATTTTTAAATGTTAATTGTTGACCTGTTGATTCTGTTGAAGTGTAGCGTCTTAAAATAGAGCGAATTCTTGCAAGCAATTCTTCTATTGCAAAAGGCTTGACAATGTAATCATCTGCCCCCGCGTCTAGACCCGCTACACGGTCAATTACAGCATCCCGTGCGGTTATTAAAATAATAGGCACATCCGAAATGGCTCTAATACGTCTACATACTTCAATTCCATTTAGTTCAGGTAGCATAACATCGAGTAAAATGACATCGAATTCTTGTTCTAAAGCAGTCTCTAGACCAACACGACCATTAGAACAAACTGTCACTGCAAATTGCTCATGCTTTAGTTCTAATTCAATAAATCGCGCAATGTTTTTTTCATCTTCTACTAATAGAATATGCTTTTGCATTGAAAACACCTTCCATCTTTAACTTGAAAAATGATATGAATTTTTCCCTTTTATTTTTTTGGCAATATATAGTGCCTGATCAGCTTTATCTAGCAATTCTTCTATTGAATGACCATCCTCAGGGAAAGAAGCAATCCCTATAGATGATGTTGGTGAAAAGTGTTGTTCGTGAATTGTCCAGCCGTCTTTTATTGTTTGCTGAATACGTTTGATCGTATTTTTTACTTGTTGCTTTCGAATGCATTGGTCTTTGGACATATTCGTTAAAACAACAACAAACTCGTCTCCACCAATTCGACTAACTATATCTAGATCTCGTACACTGGCAACAAGCGCAAGACCAAAATTACGGATAAAATCATCCCCAACATCATGACCGAATTCATCATTGACCTTCTTAAACTCATCTCCATCTATATAGAGCAATGTTATAGCATAGTTAAAAACCGTCGCTTCTTTGACTAACTTAGTAAATTCCATCAATAAATAACGTCGATTTGGTAGCAAGGTTAAGCTATCATGATAGGCCATAAAGCGCAGCTGATCTTCTCTTTTTTTACGATGAGTAATTTCCCTAGCAACAGATACATATTGGAACACTTCGTCACGTTCTGCATCCTTTACTGCTGTAATATAGGTTTCAGTCCAAAAAGTTTCTCCATTTTTCGTTTTAATTTGTAAATCAATTTGTACGTCTCCCTCTTCTATGAGAGTTGATTTGAATTCACCTTTTAACAGCTCTTTACTATCATCAGACATCATATCAAAATAGAAACAGCCAAGTAGCTCGTCCTTTTCAAAGCCAAGTCGTTTTATATGATTCGGAGACACATAAATAATTATTCCATCATCGTTCGTAATGACAATCAAATCATTTGTATTTTCGGTAATTAGACGAAATGTCTTTTCAACATTACGTAGATTGGTCATCATAACTTTCTTATCAGATACGTCAAAGCAAACAGAAAGGAAACTCTCTATTTCTCCACTATTATCGAAAATAGGGACAATAGTAGTATCCATCCAATAACGATTGCCATATTTTGAATGATTGCAAATCTCTCCACGCCATATTTGACCATTTTGTAACGTTTTCCACATTTCATCATAAAATGAAGAAGGATGAATGCGAGAATTTAATAGCATATTTGTATTTCCTATGAGATCCTCTGGTCTATATTGACTAGATTGTGCATAACGTTCATTAACAAATTGAATGATACCATTTTTATCTGTAATACAAATATTTGCTGCTGAATTCAACGCACCTTTATAACTATTTAGCACTTGATTTACGTGACGTAAATCTTCTTTTAACTGGATATTTTTTGTCAATTCTAACCATTGAATATAAATTGCTACAACTTGTTTATTTGTAGAGATTGGCGAAAAACTGACAAGAAATTTACTCTCATTGCCATCCGCTTTTTTATGTGTATACAAAACGGACGACTGCCCTCTTCCATTTAATGCATCTTGAAGATGCTCTGCAAACGATACACGATCTTCTGGTGAAACAAGCTCAAAGTCAAAAAATAGCCTCCCTTTCCAGTCTCCAATCTTGCAGTTAAAGTACTGCTCAAATTTCGGATTACCATCAAAAAAGGTTAAATCATTGGCTAATACAATTGTCGGATCCATTTTCATGTCAAAAAGTGATTGTAGAAATAAGTTTTTTTCCTCCATCACTTTTTGCTGTGAAATTTCTTTCGTAATGGCAAGAATATATTGCTTCTCGTCATAGGAAATTGGTGTAACTGTCGTCTCATTAGTGCGCTCAGTATCTGAAAATAAATAGAAATCTCTATAGTGTAGAATCTCCTGTTTCTCGATGGATTCATTGTAATATTTGACTATAATCTCAACGATTTCTGTTTCTAAACCAGCAAATAAACTTTTTCCTATTGGCGACTCGTCAAAAACCTCTTCAGCAGCACGATTTATATATACGTATAGATATTCACCATCAACTTTTTCCATAAAAAAAACAAAATCTAAACAATTTTGATAAAGCCCATCAAACTGCTCTTTAGTAATCAGATTACCACTCAATATTGCCACCTCTTCAAGAAGTTAAATAAATAGACGCTGTTTTAGTCTCTGCATAAGTAATTAGTGTTTTATAACCTTTTTGCTCGTCTGTTTCTTTAACAGATTGCCACAACCATTCATTTTCGTTGGTTAACTCTAATTCAGCTAAGAAAGTTGCATTACCAATTAGTTTTAAAACATATTGCCCTTCATTATGTTTTACATGACATTGAACAAAACCACCAGGGTTATAGACTGTTACTTTACCTGTTGAAACTACTCCCTCTATAGAAGAGACCAATGCAGATGCTGTCATCGCAGTGCCACAAGCGTTAGTAAACCCTACGCCACGTTCATATGTACGGACGTAAATAGAATCCTCATCCATAGGATACACATAGCTCACATTTACACCGTCTGGACAATATTCATTATCCCCATTTAATTTGCTAGATAATCTTTCTTGATGATGCGAATTGGCTATTTTATCTGAATGTACAATTCCGATTAAATGTGGGTTAGGAACTGAAACAGCTGTAAATGAAATATCATCTGCAAATTCCTTTATTACTTCATTGCAAATTTGTTGTTTGTTTTTGTAAAACATCGGTAAAGATGCAAGTTCAAACGATACTGGAGAAATTTCAACAGAATATGTTGGAATCTCATCGAAAATCGAAGCTTCTTTCTGTACCTTCAGGACTACTTTCATTGTTTCAATAAGTGCCTCTGAAACATTATATTTTTCACAAATATATCGAGCAACGCAACGTAAACCGTTGCCACACATAGATGCCTCAGATCCGTCAGCATTGATGACGCGCATTTTAGCAAGCCCTTTTTTAGATGGAGCAATAAGTAGTAGACCATCAGCCCCTCCTAGATTACCTTTTTGACAAAGCCAAACGCCAAGTCTAGACCAATCCATACATTTTTCATCAGTTGTTTCATATATATAAAAGGTATTGCCTGAACCATGGACCTTATGTAAATGCATTGTCATATACATCCCCCCGTATTATCTATTTATATCATAATTCTATTTTATCAAGCATACAACTGTATATGTTCCAATTAAGGGATGTAAATATTACAAATTTATTTTTTAATGTTTTTTTCTTTGCAAAACAGGGAAAACTTAGTATAGTTAAATTGCAAAATAATTTCATAAAATGATTCCTATTTTTTATAGAGTCAATATAGGGAAGGCAAATGGTGCGCCACCAGTAGTCATGCTGGTTCTAGTGGGTTCGATTCCCACCCCGAAATTTTTTATGCAACATTATATGAAAAATTTCGAGGGGGCTAGGACCTGCCATTAATTTGGATGTTCACCCCCGTAAAGGAGGCGTTTCGCTTGATTAAGCGACGTGAATTACACGAATGTAACGATCTTTATGAGTTACTAAAACACCCATCTGTCTTCCCTTTTGTGCGTCAGAAAGCTAAGAGTGCCGATGAGTACTGGTTTTTGACTAACCAACTAATGGAAGACGAGGTAAACGGTAACGCCGTTTCCCGTACGATAACCGATGACTGGGGACAACCCATCGGCACAATTACCGTCTATGATGTGCAAGATGGCGCTGGCTTTTTAGGCACGTGGATTGGTACCCCACACCAAGGTAAGGGATATAATCAGAAAGCAAAAGAACTTTTCTTGCACGAACTGTTCTTTGAACTAGATTTCCATACCGTTTTCTTGCGCATTCGCACTGAAAACACCAAATCCCTTCGTGCGGCCGAAAAAATTGGATATATCATGGATGCCAAAGAAAGCCACCCATCCCTGTACGAGCAAATCAACCAAGGTGACAAGCACTTCGAATTAATGAAAATTCAAAAAGACTTCTTTTATTTATATACAGCTAGTCAGAACACAGAAGAAGAAGAACAAGCAATGTAAACTTAAATGCTGAAGGCGCTCGTTCAGCTGTGAGGACGTTGGAAGGCGGAAGCCAAAGTCGTTCTTTGACTTTGAGCGCCCGACTGAAACGACCCGATCAGATAGCGCCTGAAGCTGGATATACTTAAATGCTGAAGGCGCTCATTCAGCTGTGAGGGCGTTGGAAGGCGGAAGCCAAAGTCGTTCTTTGACTTTGAGCGCCCGACTGAAACGACCCGAGCAGCTAGCGCCTGAAGCTGGATAAACTTAAATGCTGAAGGCGCTCGTATAGACTTGACTGGCGTTGGAGGGCTCGAACACAAGACGCTTTTTGTCTTGTGCCGAGAGACCGAAACGATCTGAGAGTCTAGCGCCTGAAGCTGGATATACTTAAATGCTTCAGGCGCTCGTTCAGCTGTGAGGGCGTTGGAAGGCGGAAGCCAAAGTCGTTCTTTGACTTTGAGCGCCCGACTGAAACGACCCGATCAGATAGCGCCTGAAGCTGGATATCTGATTAAAGCTGAACACATCCTTTCAAAGAAAGATGGTCTATTTTTGCCAAATCCATTGCACCTATATCGCTTGTATTAAAAGAAGCCTTCATTATAATGAAAGCTTCTTTTTTAATTCTTCGAAAAGATCATCTTCTATCTAACTTACAAATAGCCTCATAACTCTATAAAAAAGAAGGACATTATATATTAAAGATAGATAATGTCCTTCTTATATAGCTCCCTCATTTAGAGGTAGATTATTTTATTTGGCATGATTTAGTATCAAATCTACCATTTCATCTGGTGTTTTAGGAGATTCAGTTTCACGCATTTGCTTGATTAAGCCTTCTTTATGTTGTTCTAAGCTAAG
This sequence comes from Viridibacillus sp. NPDC096237, assembly GCF_050278625.1. Taxonomy (NCBI): domain Bacteria; kingdom Bacillati; phylum Bacillota; class Bacilli; order Caryophanales; family Caryophanaceae; genus Viridibacillus; species Viridibacillus sp. NPDC096237. The sequence continues at coordinate 23,513 of NZ_JBNNTI010000020.1, forward strand.
TAAAGCGTCCATAAATGTTTTGTTGGTTAAATCATCTTCTTGTAGTACTTCTGCTAAACCTTGTTCAGAAAATAGTTTAGCATTCAGAATTTGATCACCACGTGATTTTTGTAGAGATAACGGAATGAGTAGCATTGGTTTTTCTAAAGCTAAGAACTCAAAAATAGAGTTTGAACCTGCTCTTGATACGATTAAATCCGAAGCGTGTAATAAATCTGGCAGTTCTGTCGTTACATATTCAAACTGCTTGTAACCAGGCATATTCACTAGAGCTTTATCTATATGCCCTTTTCCGCAAAGATGAATAATATTGTGCTTTTCTAAAAGTTGCACAATGTTAGCGCGTACTGCATCGTTAATAAATTTCGAACCTTGGCTACCGCCCATAATTAGGATTACTTCTTTTTTTTCTTTAAATCCACAGAATGCTAAGCCTGTTGCTTTACGACCTTCAAATAAAGCAGGGCGTATAATTGAGCCCGTACAAGATGCTTTATCAGCTGGTAAATGCTTAAGCGTTTGTTTAAATACAGTGAAAATATGCGAAGCAAATGGTAATGATAATTTATTAGCAAGACCTGGTGTAACATCAGATTCATGTGCAATTACTCGAACACCAGCCATTTTTGCTGCCATAACAACAGGTACTGATACAAAGCCACCCTTAGAAAAAATCGCTACCGGTTTTAATTTACGAATAATTGTTAATGCTTGTGCAACTCCCGCTAAAACTCTGAATGGATCTGTAAAATTTTTCATAGAAAAATAACGTCTAAATTTACCGCTTGAAATTGCATGATATTGGAGGTCAGGGAATGCCTGGCCAATAATCTCTTTTTCAATACCCTCTTTCGAGCCAATATAGTGTACCTCATAGCCTTTTTTTATGAAAGATGGTATTATAGCCTGATTGAGTGAAACGTGACCAGCTGTACCCCCACCAGTTAATATTATTGTTTGGTTCTTCATTATTATTCTCCTATTCTGCTAGAACAATGTATGAACTGCTTTGGATTTATTAGAACAGCTACTTATTTTACTATACGAAATTACAATAGAAAAGATGTCAATTAATACTTGGAGGCGAATTATATGCATGAAACATCTACGATAAGAGCGAAATGGACAGTCATGCTGAAAATTGTGTTCCCCATCTTAATCACCCAAATTGCTTTATATCTGATGTCGTTCTTCGATGTCTTAATGTCAAGTAAATATAGTACCGCTGACTTAGCAGGTGTTTCCATTGGTTCTTCGATTTGGTTGCCTGTTTATACAGGTTTATCAGGGATTCTTTTATCCATAACACCTATTGTAGCACAATTTGTCGGTGCTAAAAGGCAGAAAGAAGCGACATTTTCAGTCCAACAGGGTTTTTATGTAGCAATTGTATTAGCAATTATGATTTTCGGACTATTAATGGCGGGCATTAATCCCTTATTAAACGCAATGACTTTAGAGCCTGAAGTACAACGCGTTGCACATGATTATTTGATTGCTATGAGTTTTGGCTTAATTCCGTTATTTGTTTATAGTGTACTACGATGTTTTATCGATGCTCTAGGAAAAACTAGAATATCAATGTTCATCACTTTACTAGCTACTCCTGTTAACATTTTCTTTAACTACTTATTAATATTCGGTAAATTTGGCTTTCCAGAACTTGGTGGCATTGGTTCTGGGGTTGCTTCAGCCGTAACTTACTGGATCATTTGTATTGTGGCTATTTTAATTACGCTGAAAGGCCAACCATTTAAAGCCTTTCAATTGTATGCTAGTTGGCCAAAAGTCCATTTTGCAAAATGGCTCGAAATTTGCAAGATCGGCGTACCTATTGGTCTATCTATTTTTGCCGAAACAAGCATATTCTCAGTTGTGGCAATAATGATGAGTAATTATAGTACTGCTGTTATTGGCGCGCATCAAATTGCTATGAATTTTGCAAGTCTTGCATATATGATACCTTTAAGTATAGCTATGGGTGCAACTATTCTTGTTGGATTTGAAGTCGGTGCTAAACGTTTTAAAGATGCACGTATATATAGCTATCTATCTGTATTAACTGCCGTTATTTTCAGTTTCCTTTCCGCTACTATTTTAATCATTTTCAGGGAACAAATAGCGAGTGTATATTCAACAGATCCACAAGTAATCGCTCTAGCTACTCAGTTTTTAATCTATGCAGCTTTCTTTCAGTTATCTGATGCCATTCAAGCACCGGTACAAGGCGCTTTACGTGGATATAAGGATGTAACGATTACTTTTATAATGGCGATGATATCATATTGGGTAATTGGATTACCTCTTGGATATGTTGTTGCAAATTATTCAGATTTAGGTCCATTTGGTTACTGGATTGGTCTTATTAGCGGACTTACAGCTGGTGCAGTTACCTTAAGCTTCCGTCTCATTATTGTTCAGAAAAAAGAGTCACAAGAAAACGCCTCTATTGCTTAATAGAGGTCTCAGACTGTAGACAAACTCGAAGAAATCCGGGTTTCTCTACAGTCTTTTTTATTTTAAATATAAATAAATAGGACCGTTGATTTCCACTACGGTGGATGCTTTCCGCGGGCGGACGCCAACCCGCTTCGTCGCTACGCTCCTGTAGGGTCTTGGACTGTCTCGCTTTTCCCGCTGGAATCACCACCTACTCTACAATCAACTACACATGTAATATAAACAAATACATAAGACGCTGATTTCCACTACGGTGGACGCTTTCCGCGGGCGGGCGCCAAGTCGCTTCGTCGCTACGCTCCTGCAGGGTCTTGGACTTTCTTGCTTTTCCCGCTGGAGTCACCACCTACGCTACAATCAACTACACATGTAATATAAACAAATACATAAGACGCTGATTTCCACTACGGTGGATGCTTTCCGCGGATGGATGCCAAGCCGCTTCGTCGCTACGCTCCTGTAGGGTCTTGGACTTTCTCGCTTTTCCCGCTGGAGTCACCACCTACGCTACAATCAACTACACATGTAATATAAATAAATACATAAGACGCTGATTTCCACTACGGTGGATGCTTTCCGCGGACGGATGCCAAGCCGCTTCGTCGCTACGCTCCTGTAGGGTCTTGGACTGTCTTGCTTTTCCCGCTGGAGTCATCACCTACGCTACAATCAACTACACATGTAATATAAACAAATACATAAGACGCTGATTTCCACTATGGTGGATGCTTTCCGCGGACGGATGCCAAGCCGCTTCATCGCTACGCTCCTGCAGGGTCTTGGACTTTCTCGCTTTTCCCCTGGAGTCACCACCTACGCTACAATCAACTACACACTTGGAAACTTTACTTGAATTCAATCGACCTTCTAAAGTTAAGAATGAAAAAACCAGCTCTCAAAATTGAGAACTGGCTTATTAAACACTATTATTTTGCTTTAATAAATTGTTGTGTCCAGTAATGACCTTTTGCTACATAACCTACGCCAATATGAGTAAATGATGTACTCATAATATTAGCACGGTGACCAGGTGAGTTCATCCAACCTTTTACAACTTCCTCTGGTGTTGTTTGACCCATAGCAATATTTTCTCCAGCAGCACTGTATTGAATACCTAGTGCTTTCATACGGTCAAATGGTGAACCAAATGTTGGACTTGTATGTGAGAAGTATTTGTTTTGTTGCATATCAAGTGATTTCTCACGTGCAGCACCCATTAAAGCTTTATCTGATTTAAGAGCAGCTAGTCCAGCTTTTTGACGCTCAACATTAGTTAACTCGATAACTTTTTGTTCGAATTGATCTACAGAAGTTGATGCTGAGTTATTCGAATCTGATGAATTGTTTCCAGAGTTACTTGTGTTGCCATTAGAAGAACTGTTACCCGTATTATTTGAGTTACCATTTGATGGCTTGTTCTCTGGTTTAGTTGTAGTGCTACCAGAAGGTTTGTTTGAATAGTGATTATACTTGTAAGTAATCTTACAAGGTTTAACCCCTTTATATATTGTTTGCGTTTGCTTCGATGTATCGGATGAGTTTGTAGAAGTTGAAGCTTCCACCGTTCCTGCCTGTACGCCCATTAGCATAACGAGACTCATTGGTAATAACCATTTTTTCATGTTTTATTCCTCCTTGTCTGCAAATATCGTAACGCGGGATTTTTGTAATAAAGCGTCCAATAATTGCTACCTCGACCAATTAAGAATAAAAACACCTTGGTTTCAATCATGAGTAGGCTATGAAATTGTGCAAATTTAGCAATCTATCGTTTTATTACTAGAAGGATTGGGTTGACACCTAAAAAAATGGCTTGTTATGTTACATGGTACCGACAACCTCGAGCTCATTAACATCTTCACCAATAATGACAACATTAGGTGGCATCTGCATGTATTCTGGCATCCATTGTGTTAAACCATATGCATATTGAAAAAGCATCGGGTTTTTCGTTCCTTTAATAGGAACATACCCCTTCATGCGATAAATTGTTGAAGGAATTGTTCTAAGCCACTCCTCAAAAACTTCTTGTTCTATTGGTTCAGTGAATGTCACTAAGCGCGAACTTAAGTGCATGTGACCTATTGGTGCTGATTCGATTTGAGTAGGACGGGCTGTTGCATACAAGCTTTGTAAAAATTTTAGAGGTACTCTTCCATTAGTTGTTTGTAGTAATTGCGCATGCGGATTTAAAGATTGTATTTCAAATGTCACCTGTGCACGTTCTTCTTCTGTAAGTAAATCGGATTTATTAGCTAAAATAAGATGCGCATGACGGATTTGTTCTAAAAACAGGGAGCGTACTTGAGGTGATAATTGATCTCGTTCTAACCAGCGCTTACTATCTGCGACTGTCACAATCCCTTTAATATTTAATTGATCGGCAAAAAGAGGAGAATATACAGCGTCTAAGGCCTCTACTGGATGTGCTGCACCTGTTGTTTCAATTATCAGTACATCAAACTCTGATTCTGCTAATAATGTTTGTATTTGCGCTTCTGTTTTTTCTGAACCTGAGCAACAAATACACTCGTTTAACATTTCTTTTAATGGAACATCCTCTTCCACTGCTTGTGAATCAAAGTTTAATTTGCCTAGTTCATTCATAATAATTGCTGGTTTAATATTTTGTTCTTTTAATTGACGGATTACATCTGTCATCATAGAAGTTTTACCACTTCCTAAAAATCCACTAAAAAGATATACATCGACCATGTAAAAATCATCCTTTCTTTATAAATGCATGAAAAAGCTGACCTCCTTTGACGGTCAGCTCTCCATGCATTTCTTTTTTATCACTAAATGTGATTTTATATTATTTCGAACTACTTTGTTGTTTCATCAATTTCTTAGCTTTTAATAACTGTGGATCGTCTTTTTTGATCTTCTGTCTTAGCTCTAACATTAATGCATATGTTGTTTGGCCTTTTAAAACGCCAGTTTCTTTAAGCTTTTGGTCTTTTTGGAATGACATTACTGCAGCTTTTGTTGTTGCATCAAATAGTCCATCCACTTTACCTGGTTTATAACCTACTGCTTTCAACATTTTTTCTGCAGCCAACACTTGATCTGATAAAGAGCCCTCTTTCATTGCTTTTTCAGGATCAAGATATGGTAATGAAGCATATGAAGGATAATTTACTTTAATAGTTGGTTCAATACCCTTCTCATGAATCCAATTACCTTTAGGTGTTAACCACTTAGCTGTAGTAAATTTCAAGTTTGAACCATCTTTTAAGTTACTAGCAGTTTGAACTGTTCCTTTACCAAATGACTTTTCACCAATTAATGGAATATTAGCAGATTCACTAAGTGCACCAGCTAAAATTTCAGAAGCCGAGGCACTACCACCATCGATTAATAACGACACAGGTACATTCACTTTACGTCCACCTTGCGCTTCAATCACTTCTTTTTTTCCAGTTCTGTCTTCAATTTGCATAACAGGTTCCCCTGTTTTAACAAATAGGCTTGCAATACTAACAGCAGAATCAAGCAAACCACCTGGATTTTGACGAACATCAACTACAAGTGATTTCATGCCTTTAGCTTCCATATCATCAAGTGCTGTTAATAGTTCTTTATATGTGTTATTAGAGAAGGTTGTAATTTGAATATGTGCAACTTTCCCGCTCAACATTTCACTATAAACTGTTTCAATCGGAATATCGTCTCGAACAATTTTCATCTTAACTTTTTTCTCACTATCACCACGAACAATTTCAAGTGTTACAGATGTTCCTTTTTCACCACGAATTAATAGTACAGCCTCAGAAGAAGTCATGCCTGAGATACTTTTACCATCAACTGTAGCAATGATATCGTTTGGTAAAATCCCTGCTTTTTCAGCCGGCGAGTTTTTAATAGGTGAAACAACTACGATATTGCCACTTTGCTCTTGGATTTCAGCTCCAATCCCTTGGAAGCTAGAAGAGATACTTTCATTGAACTGCGAAGCTTCCTCAACATTCATATAATCTGAATAAGGATCTCCAAGTGCTTCAATCATACCGTTGATCGCACCGTTTACTGCTTCGTCTGTATCAATGTCTTTGTAATAGTTTGCTTTCAATTCATCAAATGCGTTAAATAGTTTTTGGAATTCTTTATGAGTTGGCGTACGAACTTCTACAACTTTTTTCTCTCCAAATGTTAGCGCAAAGATTGTTAAACCAGAAGTAAATAATATTAAAACAATTACCATCATGATCAACGCAAAAGGTTTAATACGTATGTATTTGCCAGCCGGCTTTACATCTTCTAATTTTTCTTGCTCATCAGTGGGTAGATCTTTTTTTTCTGGCTCCACTTTGTTTTGCTCGTCCATTTATTTCACCACTTTCAATCTTCAAGTGTTTTATACACTAATACCATAATAAAGCACCGCTCTTTCAACGTCAATTAAGCCCTTTCATTGAGATTAAAATATCTTTATTTATAGTCACCCCCTCCCCTCTCGTGATTTTTTTTAGAAATACGTTTCCTGTAATCATCAAGTACTTTTCATTTCTTATTTTTCTTGAGTAAATGAAAGGATTATTTATGCTAATGCCGAAAATATATTTCACAACGAATTATAGGAGGCTACAATGACTAATTTAAGTTCGCATATTGCCACCCTTGAAATACCCGTCACTTATCTAGCAAAATCAATTGCGTTCTACACTGATATTCTAGCTGCTGAAGTGCAGTTTAAAAATGAAAAAACGGCAGGCAAAAGGAGTGCCAACAATATTCTTAGTTGAAACAGAAGCAATTGGAGGATTATCATTTAAAAATACGAATAACGAGATTGTTCATAGCGTAATGGACTTTTATACTCCTTCCTTAACAGAATTACATGAGTGGCTTAAAGGAAAACAGGTTGAAGTAGACACTTTAAATTTACAAGGTGAATTAGGCTGTTTTGGATTTAAAGATCCAGATGGAAATAGGTTAAGCGCCTGCAATATCCTCCATCCAGAACAGTAAATAAAAAAGACCAATTACAAAGAGTGGTCTCAGCTTACCGACAAAAGGCAGTTGGTTTAACTCATTCCAACTGCCTCTAATTGGTTTCGTTCATGATTTTGGTTTCTCATCATCATTTTCCATAATATTATTCTTACCTTTTAATTATAAAAGTGAATGAGTAAATAGAAAAGTAGAAAGCAATAAATTTATTGGTTTGGAGAAGCGTCCGCTTGACTCCTGCGGGAAAAGTGAGAAAGACGAGACTCTACAAGAGCGTAGCGACGAAGCGGCTCGGCGCTCGCCAGCGGTAAGCTTCGGAAAACCTGATCTAACCTGTATAAAAAAACTGTAGAAAACTCGTTATTTTCGAGTTTGTCCATAGTCTGAGACTACTTACAAAATTTTATTAAAAGTCAATAATCAATCTACAAATAACTAAATAGAAAGCAATTTAATAAGATGATGTTGCACATTTAATGTTCAATCTAAGGCAGAATCATAAAGATTCTCCCTTTTGTTATAATTCGGTGATTCATCATTAGTTTGATTGAGCATCCTGTTTTCCCAGGTGTAGCTTTTGAATAATTAATTTTGATAATATATAAAAAAGTCTGAACGTTTATACTCCTGAAGAATCTTATAACAGATACCCATCAATTGATTTAACATCAGAGAAATATTATTTAGTACCATTTGGGCACTCAACAAATCCCCATACAACTGAGCCAGGTAATGCACCAGAACAATCTATACTAATCTACCCGTAATATTTTGAGATAATGTAACTTTATTATCCATTAAAAGGCGCTTTAATGAAGTAATGAAAAAGCTCAATTTTTCTATTAAAATTTAGGGAGAAGTTGGACTTTTTAGTATTGGATTTCCTTATCGGTGTGAATCCGCATTTTCCAGGCGGTACTCCTTATTGCGTATAAGGCTACTGCCGACATTTAATCGCTAAGCCCCGTCCTTACTTCATTTGTTCCCCATTTATTATCAAAAATCAATCGATTTAGTTGTTCACGTTTTTCCCAGTTGTGTATTTCAAGCAAGGGTCGATCTGGATAATTATCTGTATACCCAATAGAAATTAATGCTATGGGATCAATATGATATGGAATCTCAAGAATTTTTCTTACATCGGACTTTTTATAAAAACTTACCCATCCCATAGCTAACCCTTCTGCGTAAGCAGCAAGCCACATATTTTGAATCGCACAACTAACAGACATCAGATCAGTTTCCGGAATAGAGTTTCTCCCCAATACATGATCCCCCCCGCTAAAAGGATTGCAAGTTACACATATAGTAACAGGAGCTTCAATAATACCGGCAATTTTTAGATCAAGAAACTTCAACTCACGATCTGTATCTTCATAATGTATGGCTAATGCTCGTCTTTCTTTTTCAACGATTTTTGCAAGTTCTTTCTTAATCTCATCATTTTTTATAATAATAAAATTCCATGGTTGCATAAAACCAACTGATGGAGCATGGTGAGCTGCCTCTAATAAATTATATAATTTATCATCAGGTATAGGGATATTTAAAAAGGACCTTATATCTCTCCTATTAAAAATGGTCTTATATACTCCGTTTCGCTCTTCTTTAGTTAATTGATACAAAACTACCCCTCCAAATTTATTAAAATTACCATTTTTTTACAATGACTAGGTCAAATCTTAGGATTTTCTTACAGCTATACTTATTTTATATCCCTTTTGAGTAAATCACCTTATCAATTCTCCCTATACAATCATGGTAGTAATGCGTTAAAGGTAAAAATGGCTGATTTCCTTTGAATACAAGTAACTGATATTTACTTTCGATATGTTTTGGGTAGTATTCATACCCATACATTTATTTACACCTCACAGAATAGAACGTTTGTTCAATTTTAACTTTTTCACTGTTTATTGTAAATATTTTATCATTTATTAAATCAATAGAAATGAAATCAAAATAAAAAAACGTACACCACTAAATTGATTTTAGTAATGTACATTTTTATAATATGTGCAACATTATAAAAAAGTTATGATAATGAACTATCATACACATTTACTTGTCTTTAATATTACAGAGTAAGTGGTCTCAGCTTAGATTTTCCGAAACTTACCCCTCGCTTTCCGCGGGTGAGCAGACGCTTCTTCAAACCAATAAACATTTATTACGAGTGGCTATTTTTATGCCACAGTTTCTTCCTATAATAGTACCGATAACAAACTTATCACTCCCACAACAGGTAATAAAGCTATCCACATCCATTCCACTAACGCTACATCTTCAGGTGCAATATCCTCATCAACGAAACAATAGTAAATACTCAACAAAATCTTCATGTCCATACACCCCTATGGTTTAGATTTTCCAAGCCTCATCCATTATTGATTTCACTTTGATACTTCTACTCACACGCTTGATGGCTGTATAGATGACTGATTCTAAGCACTCAACCTTCCCTCGCTTATACGCACACATAACACTTAAATGATACGAAGATATAAAAAAGAGTGAGAGCCACTAATCGCCTATCACTCTTTTTCATTGTTCTAATCCAAGTCTTTTCTTAACTTCATCGTTTACTTGATTCCTAAGTAAATACAGAATAACGCAACTCCTGATTATTCCCTTTAGATCTAATAAAATATTCATCAATCTTTTTTGTTTCTTCCATAACCTTTAAGCCGTGCATTCCTAGCGTTCGGTTCACATCTCTTAAATCTTTGTGTAATTTTCTTAACTCTTCATCTATCCATAATTCAAATGCAAAGTGTGATTTTAACTGGCTCATATACTTTTTATTTCGTTCTAATGTACGCATTGTAAGCTCTAAAATTATCGCTTTATGAACATGGATTTGTTGGTCATGCTTTATCATACAACTTCATTCTCTCTACGCAATACAGGAACAACTGCAAGAACAGTATCAATAATAAAAATGCGTTTGGCACTCTTCCCGAAACAATAAGCCTGAAACAAATCAGATGTCATCTTAATGATTTTCACACGCCTTTTAGTTACCTCTCCACCTTTCGACATATACATTAAATCAATTACCTGATTGCGTTGCATGGCTTTTAATAGCTGTTCTTTCACGGTTTTTCCTCCCTAAAAATAGAACGTTAGTTCGTTTTATTATAAGGAACATTTGTTCTTATTTCAAGAAAAAAAATAACTACCGCTATTTGTGGTCTTTTTCATCCTCATTTTTAAAATCAATTATATCCCGTATATCCTCTAATTCAAATGCAGCTGCCATTTTGGATAATGCTTGTTTTTGGAACACGTTCTATTTTATTGTTCGCTAAAACAGAAATAGTTCTCTGAGTATATTCAATTAAATACAGAATTTTTTTAAATAAAAACAAAAATGTTTTCCTTTTCTCCTAATATATGTTATTGTGAATACATGGTAAAATTTTGTTTATATGGCATAATTTTACTAATAAAAAAAAGGGAGTTGTAAAATATGAAAAAATTAGTAATTGTACCTTTAGCTGCTTTAACATTAGGTTTTGGATTTTTAGGTGATATTGCAAGTGCTAGTGAATCTCACAATACTACCCCTGTTAAAATGAAACTGGCTAGCGTTGATACACTAATTGATGAGCAAGAATCTACTTATGATGGACATTACAATAGTTCATTTTATGTATCTTATGGTCGTGATGTGAGAGTATATGTAAAAAACAATGGAGACATACCCATTACTGTTACATTGACTAATGAAAATGGAAAGCAAATATTTAAACAAGTAATACAAGGTAAAGGTCAGAAAGAATTTCCTGAAAAATACTTTACCGAAGGTGAATATTATTACAGCATCGATGGAAAAGGTGCTGACACTGACTTCCGATTTAGAGCAGTAGGATTGTAAAAAAATTAGAATGTCGATAAAAAAGAACCCTATACACCAACGGTTTTGCACTGATGCACTGACCTAAAAATATGAGACAAATAAAAACACCTTTCGTTGAAAAAACGGGTATCCTACCTTTAAAAACAACGTGGAGGTGTTTTTTCTATGGGGACAAGAGTCAGTTATCCAGTAGAAACGAAAATGAAGGCAATTGAAATGAGATTAGCTGGGATTCCAGTAAAACAAGTATTAGAAGTGTTGAATATTCGTAATCACAGTCACAAATACTGAATTTCAAACACAATTATCTTAAAACTCCCTTTCTAATTCAATAGATAAAGGGAGTTTTACTATATTACATTTTTTCCTTTGATATATCGATATATCTTCATTTTACTCACATCTATATCCCCTTTCAATGGATTAAGCATCTCATTCTTATCATTTCCAAACATTCCCTCACATTGACATATATCAAATAGTAATAGTTATACAGAGGTGTCTCAAAAAAACTTCTGGATTGGTGAAGTGGATATACAATTTATAGTTAATCCGTGACATAATGTGTGTCTAAATGTATATGGACTATCATATTTTATAAATTGTTAAAACTGAAACTCACAAATCTATACCTAAATCCAAATACTGTTTTGTAACCTCTAAATTCGAGTGTTCAAGAGCTTTAGAGATTAAAGCTATATTTCTCCCTTATTAAGTAAACTCTTTGTATACGCCCTTCTAAGTGCATATGCATTGATGTTCTTCAAGCTGCTTCTGCATGTATTGACCATAAACCTACATCCATAGTCTTTACTGTCTTTCTATTATTTTTACTACTTTTACACATCGTAATAACTTTGTTTTTCTTGAACCTCTAGAGAATTCAAAGCGTCACTAAACAATTTAATTTAATATTAATTATGAAAGGTTTGATTAAAACTCCATATGGATTGCTATACAACTCAAAGAAGAGCCCCAATTGGCAAGTTATCAACTATTAAAGCCTACTAAAACAGACAAACCACGTATTAAATTAATATCGGAATTTAGGTATGATGAATCTGGTAAACGATTGCGTAAAACAAAAACCGTTACTTTAAAGCAGTGGAATGGGGATATATTGAGGAAAATCCATGTAGTAAGGCAACCAAGCCGAAACGGATTAGTCGTAACACGGTTAATTATTATAATGAAGCGCAGATGAAGCAGTTGTTGGAGATTATTCCTCTACTTCACATTAAACACCAATTACCGATTAAAATTGCTCTGTTTTGTGGGTTACGGATGAGTGAAATTGCTGGCAATTGCTGGCTTACGTTTTGAGAGTGTTGACTTCACACATCATTCCATTTACGTCGGTAGAACACTTCAATATGACAAAGAAGACAAACGCTTATTCCTCGATACAACAAAAACGGGTGAAAATCGTGTTGAATACACCGCAGAGCCTTATTGAAGAGTTAAAAGTATATATGGAGGAGAAACAGAAGAAGCTGTCTAAAATCGGTAAGAAGTTCAATCCGATACTTGATGATAATGGTCGTCCTATCTATCTAAACCATCCAGACCGCATGAGTAGACAGTGGTTAGACGTCGTAAAAAAATATGATTTACCGTACATTACGTTTCATGGTTTACGTCATACGTGTGCGTCTTATATGCTTGCGAATAATGTAAATATCAAAGTTATCCAGGAGCAGCTAGGACACAAAAATATACGTGAAACTCTTGATACGTATTCCCATATTGATGTATCTCAAAAAGAACAAGCAACACAATTATTTAAATGAATTAAACAAATAAAAAAGTGACCACCTTTTTTGAAAATGGTCACTTTTGGTCACTTGTTAAAAATTGCAAACTCATAAACCCTTGCTACGACTAGTCTTGAATCGCTGCTTCTAATGCAACAATCATCATATCGTTAAATGTTAATTGACGTTCTTCAGATGATGTTACTTCACCAGTAATGATATGATCACTTACTGTTAGGATTGAAAGCGCTTGACGGCCATATTTTGCTGCTAAAGTGTAAAGTGCTGCTGATTCCATTTCAACTGCTAAAACACCATAACGAGCTAATTTTTCATTTTGATTTTCTTCACTATAGAACATATCTGCAGTAAAGATGTTACCCACTTTTAAATTCAGACCCGCTTCTTTTCCAGCATTATATGCTTTTAAAAGTAAATCGAAATCAGCTGTAGGCGCATAGTCTAAACCATTGAAGATAATTTCGTTCATTTTTGAATCAGTAGAAGCACTTTGAGCAATAATAACGTCGCGTACTTTAACATCTTTTTGAATTGCTCCACATGTACCTACACGGATTAGTTTTTGTACACCGTATTCTTGCATTAATTCGTTTACATAAATAGAAATTGATGGCACACCCATACCTGTACCTTGTACAGATACACGTTTACCTTTATATGTACCTGTGAACCCTAACATATTACGTACTTCGTTATAGCATGTAACATCTTCTAGATAAGTTTCTGCAATGTATTTTGCACGTAATGGATCTCCAGGAAGTAGAACGATTTCTGCGATATCACCTTGTTTGGCATTAATATGAATACTCATTAGTATCACTCTTTTCATTAGTATAGTTATTCATCATATTTCTATAAAACAGCTATGATGCTACAAGCATTGTACCAAGAAAGTCTGACCTCTGACAAATGATATCTTAAATAAGTTTAAAAATTTATATTAATTAATTTACCCCATTGTTGCTTAATAATAACTTAAATTAGTTATATTTTAATTCGTATAAATACCAAAGTTCATCAAAAACACGTGCGCTCATTTCGTCATCTGCTTTTTCTTCGATGTATTTCGAAAGCATATGGAAATCTGTTGATTGTTTAGGAAAACCATGATCTTGAAAAGCTGCTTCTGCAAACGTAGCTTTCTCATCATGTTTTTCACCACCACGAAATGTTTGAACATAACTGTAGAACGAATGATTCATAAATATCTCCCTCCTAGTAGTTACTTAGTCATGATTTATTTTTCAAAAAGTATAGAATATTCTTTCATAAAGAAGTAAAATGAACAGTATTCAATAGAAATATGGAAAGTGGGTGACAGATTGGTAAAAAAATTCAAAATTAATGCGCAAAACGTAAGGGAAAGTAATGATCAAAGCCCTAATAAGTCATCAGTTTCAATGGCTTCATTTTTCAGAAAGAAAAAGAAGCAAAATAACATTGAAGTTCAAGGACCTATTCAATCAAACTTTTTCCAAATGATTCGCGGCCGCATCATTACTAACTTCTTGATACTCATCATTATTCTATCAGCAATGCTTGTTGTTTCCTATTCAAATATGTCTAACCTTCAAAACGAATTAAAGGTTTTTACAGGGAAGCATCTTGCAGAACAGATGAAAGTAAATAGTTTAGCTGCTGATATTGCGAAATTATCTAACTCTGAACAAAGTTATATTATAACGGGAAAAGATAATTTCCTAAGACAATATAGTCAGGATAAAAACCATATTGAATCCAATTTATTAGAACTTCAAAAAATATTCGCTGACCGAAAAGAAGAGTTAGATCGAATTACTTCCATCGACCAATTTTATAACAATTATATTCAGTATTCGAAACGATTGATTGACACTCGCCAAAATTCAGGTCTTGAAAACGCGCAAAAACTCGTTCTTGCTGGAAATGGCAAGACGGCCATGGGTTATATAGATGTGCATATTGAAATGATTAATGACATGCTAATAAAGAAAAGTAATGAACAAATCAAATCACTTGAAAAACAGACGGAAATTGCAATGATAATATTCTTAATTTTAACAATATCGTCTATTATTTTAACTATTGTAACGGGTACCATTTTGTTCCGTTCAATTAAACGTAACACATTAGCTATTAATAGATCTATTCTGGATATTGCTCAAGCAAACGGGGACTTGACTAAACGAGTAAAAGTAAAAACAAAAGATGAATTTGCTGAAATCGCCAATAGTACAAATGTGTTAATCACATCCATCTCTTCATTAGTCAAACGCGTGAGTACACTTGCTGAAAGTGTATCTGCTAGTGGGCAACAATTAATGGCTTCAGCCGATGAAAATTCGAATATTATCCAATCAATTGCCGATACAACAGGTGAAATCGCTGAAGGTAGCGAGCAAACGATGCTACGTATGAATAACGCCGTTCAAAAGATGAATTTGTTAGAAGAAGCTGCACGTTACTTAAGTACAGATGCTGAACATGTGAAAACAGCAACTGATCAAATGAAGATTGCTGCTGAACTTGGTGAAAAAAGCGTAGAACAGTCTTCAAAAGTGATGATGTTGATAGAAGAAACTATGGCTAATACAACAGAAACTGTTGAAGCACTAGGTAAAAAATCATCCGATATTACTTCCATTATTCGTACAATTACTGATATCTCAGAACTAACAAACTTACTGGCCCTTAATGCAGCCATCGAAGCAGCTCGTGCTGGTGAACATGGTAAAGGATTCGCTGTCGTAGCAGATGAGGTTCGAAAGCTAGCTGAGCAATCTCAAAAAGCCGCACTGGAAGTAACGGGGATCGTTTCATCAATTCAATCAGAAGTACAAGCTATTATCACACAAAATCATGATGGTGTACAAAATGTGATACACGGTGTTGAAGTGACAAATGAAACAAATGCTTCTTTAGATAAAATTATTAAACAAACAAACGATACTGTAGCGATTATTAACAAAATGGTCATTCAAATTGAGCAAACTTTAAGCTATAGCCAAGAAGTGGCTGCCTCCTTTATAGAAGTAAATCAGATTGCAGAAAATACAGCAATGAGCACAGAGCGTTCCGCAGCTTCTGCAGAAGAAGGCTCTGCATCAATGCAAGAAATTACAGCTTCAGCAGTTGAACTATCCAATCAAGCTGACGAATTACGAAAAGTGGTTGGGGAATTCAAAGTATAACTTTTTCACTAAATGACTTGCAATTTCTATTGAGATTGCAAGTTTTTTTATTCCGCTCATTAATTTATATGTATTAGAAATTCCTTCGTTCATAATGTTATTACCCCAATCCTCCCTTCTTAAGACAACATTTCATGTGATAACAATGATTACACTGGGATGTTAGTCGTATATAAAAAAATGGCAGGAGACATGACATCATCTCTCGTCCATTTACATATTAACAAATTCGGCATACGTTTTATTACCATGTACTTTGCAGCCATATAGATAACATTTTAAAACATAGTATGGCTCGAAATAAATTCTTGGGCGGTAGCCCTTCAAAATTCGTCCAATCAGTGTATTATATTTTTCTTTTGTATGTTGTAAGTCCATATTGGATTCTTCGAGATTTTCCTCTATCAACGCTTTATCTATTGCTCTTACACTACTTTTTACAATTTCATCAGCAGTTTCTGTTTTCATCTGGTCTATAATATCTGACGCTTCTTCTACTCTACCTAATTGAATAAGCGCATAAACATAATGTTCTACCCAATCATACGATCTAACAATTTCTCTCCATCCTATTTCAAACAAAGGAATTGCTTCTTCAAAGTAGTTAATTTGCGCATAAAGTTCAGCAACATTTACTTCACCCATATAATTTTCATCATCTGCATTAACTTTTTTAAGCGTATTAAGTACAGAATCGTAATCATCTAAATATAAGTAAGAAACCATTTCCGCATATTTTAAAAAATCGCCATCAGTTGCAGATTTTTTATAATGTTCTGCTGCTTTTTCAAAATTGTCCATGTTAAAATATGCTGCTGCTAAATTCCCATGAACTACTTCAGTATCTTCCATTTTTAAAGCATATTCTAAAATTCTGATTGCTGAAATATATTTTTCCATTCGCAAATAAATTTCACCTAGTAAAGCAAAAGGAAAATAATGTTTTGGTTGTTGTTCTATTGCTTCAGCTAAGAGCGGTAAAGCTTTGTAATATTCTTCAGCGTCTTTAATATAAAAACATGCTAAGTTATGGAGCGATTGTATATCTCTTTTTTCTATTACTGCTTGCTCTAGCATCATTTGAGCTTCTTCAAATTTAAATTCTTGTAATAACTGATTAACAGCTATGTCATTTAAATTCATCTCGTCACCTTCCAATTCAACTATGCAAATAATAGCATATTCATATAAAAATTGTACCACTTCTCAAAACTTATCAACTTTTCAAATTATACTTGTTTCATAAAAATGTTGATATTCTCATGTTTACATGGTAAAATTTCATTATTATCAACTTTCAAACAATTGAATATACTTACTTATCAAGAGAGATGGAGGGACTTGGCCCGACGATATCTCAGCAACCACCCTATTTGCGGCAAGGTGCTAATTCCAGTAGACGTAGTCTTGTAGATAAGGAGATTGACTTCATATTTTGAAGGCCCTCTTCCTTAGAGGGCCTTTTACTTTTTTAATAAAGGATGATGACATGATGACAAACAACCGTATTGAAACACGCCTAGTTCAGCTTGGTAATAACACTGATCAAAAAACGGGTGCTATTAACACACCGATTTACCTTTCGACAGCCTATAAACATGCGGGTCTTGGACAATCTACTGGCTACGATTATACACGGACAAAAAATCCGACACGCACTGTATTAGAGGAAGCTATAGCTAACTTAGAATCTGGAGACGCTGGCTTTGCCTGTAGTAGTGGGATGGCTGCTATTCAATTAGTATTGTCCCTTTTCAAATCAGGTGATGAGCTTATTTTACCTGAGGATATTTACGGTGGAACTTACCGTTTACTTGCTCAATACCATGAACAATATGCGATTAAACCTCATTATGCGAAATTCTCTTCAACTGAAGAAGTTGAGTCCTACATTAACGACAAAACGCGCGCCATTTTTATTGAGACTCCAACTAACCCTTTAATACAGGAATTTGATATTGAGCTATATGCAAAGCTTGCAAAAAAACATCATTTACTTCTGATTGTTGATAATACCTTCTTAACACCCTACTATCAACGTCCAATAGAGCTAGGTGCTGATATTGTTCTACATAGTGCAACTAAATACATCGGTGGCCATAATGATGTTCTGGCTGGGCTTGTCGTTAGTAAAGGTGAAGAGCTTAGCGAAAAACTATTCACAAATCATAATGCAGCAGGTGCAACACTTGCTCCATTCGACTCATGGTTACTGCTACGAGGATTAAAAACGTTACATCTTCGCATGAAACAACATACGGAAAATGCTAAGCAAATCGCGGCTTATCTAGAACAAGAACCTTTAGTAAAAGACGTTCTGTTTGCTGGTAAAGGCGGCATGATTTCTTTCCGTTTACAAAAAGGTGACTTAGTTGGTAAGTTTTTAGAAAGCTTGAAATTAATCGTCTTCGCTGAAAGCTTGGGCGGTGTGGAAAGCTTTATCACATATCCAACTACACAAACACATGCGGATATTCCAGAAGAAGAACGTATAGCTCGGGGTGTTGATGACTCTTTACTTCGCTTTTCTGTGGGTATTGAAGAAGCAGAAGATTTAATCGCCGATTTACAACAAGTTTTTTCTATCTTAGAAAAAGAGGTGTCATCATATGAGTTCAATTAATGAACAAATCGAAACAAGTTTAATCACCGCTTCTACTCGTGGTAATTACGAGCAAAAAACTGGTGCAGTAAATGTTCCAATATACTTATCATCTACATTTGATCAGGAACATTTCGATTCTTTTGGTCCGTATGATTATAGTCGTTCTGGCAATCCAACTCGTGATGCTTTAGAGAAGACAATTGCTGAACTTGAAGGTGGTACTCGTGGATTTGCATTCTCTTCAGGAATTGCAGCCATTGCTTCCGCCTTTATGATCTTAGAAGCCGGCGACCATATTGTTGTGACATCTGAAGTATACGGTGGAACATACCGTTTCGTAACACAAGTGTTAACAAAGTTTGGAATTGAACATACATTTGCTGATTTCTCTGAATTAGCATCAGTTGAAGCAGCTATACGTCCAAATACAAAGGTATTATATATAGAAACACCAGCTAATCCCCTTTTAGGTATTACTGATATAGAAAGTGTTGTGGCTATTGCAAAGGCAAATGGTGCTCTAACGTTTTTAGATAACACTTTTATGACACCTTTATATCAACGTCCATTAGATCTTGGTGTGGATGTTGTATTACACAGTGCAACTAAGTTTTTAGGGGGGCACAGTGATATTATCGCAGGGCTTGCAGTAACAAAAGACGTAGATCTTGGTAACAGAATCTACTTCATGCAAAACTCATTCGGTGCTATTTTAGGTGCGCAAGATTCCTTCTCTTTAATTCAAGGTATCAAAACGTTAAATGCCCGTTTAACACAATCAACAGCATCCGCATCAAAAATTGCAAATTATTTAGATGCTCATGAACTCGTAGAAGAGGTATATTTCCCAGGCTTAGAATCGCACCCAGGTCATGATATCCATACAAAACAAGCAAAAAATGCTGGTGCCGTATTATCATTTAAACTACCTAATCGTGAAATCACAAAAGCATTTGTTGAACATGTACAAATTCCAATTTTCGCTGTGAGCCTTGGTGGCGTAGAGTCCATCCTTTCCTATCCAGCTACAATGAGCCACGCCGCTATCCCTAAAGAAGAGCGTGAAAAACGTGGTATTACAGATGGACTTTTACGCTTCTCTGTTGGGCTTGAAAATGTTGATGATTTAATCGCAGATTTTGAGCAAGCTTTTGCTAAAGCGATAGAACTTACCGTTGTTGGCAATAAATAAATGATTGCATAAGCCGCTTCACTGAATTGGTGGGGTGGCTTTTTTCTATACTTTTTGAGAGCACTTACACAGATTTATTGATATTTAACCATAAAATTGGTAATTTTATACACCCCTTCCCCTTTCTTCTACATAAAAAAATAACAACCCACAAAAGTGGATTGCCATTAAAATATTTCATTCAAAATATTTTAAATATTCTCCGTAACCCTCTTCATAAAACTTGGCCTTTGGTACAAACTTCAATGCTGCAGAGTTGATACAATAACGTAATCCTGTTGGCTTTGGACCATCTGGGAAGACATGTCCTAAATGTGAATCAGCTTGTCCGCTACGTACTTCTGTGCGACGCATACCAAAGCTTGTGTCGAAGTTTTCTTGTATACTAGCACCTTCTACTGGTTTGCTAAAACTTGGCCAACCACAGCCTGCATTGAATTTGTCTTTTGAGTGGAATAATGGTTCGCCAGATACGATATCTACATATAGACCTTCTTCAAAATGACTGTCGTATTCGTTTTGGAAAGGCGGCTCAGTTCCATGCTCTTGCGTAACATGGTATTGCATCGGTGTTAATGTTTTTAACTTTTCTTCTTTGTTCATGATTTTGTCCCCCAATGCTGTTGTTGGAATGCAGTTCGCCCAGAGCCAACTGAATAGCGCTCGTAATGTGCTGGATTCTTCTTATAGTAGTGTTGATGATAAATTTCTGCTGGGTAGAACGGTTTTTCTGGTAGAATTTGTACAGCAATTGGAGCTTTGAATTTACCTGAGTCTTGTAATGCTTTTTTTGACGCTTCAGCTATTTTATGCTGTTCTACATCATGGTAGAAAATCGCGGTCATATAAGACTGTCCTCGGTCATAAAATTGACCACCTGCATCTGTTGGATCAATTAAAGTCCAGTATAGCTCGACTAACTTTTCATAAGGATAAATCGCTGGATCAAAAGTGATTTGTACAGCTTCAAAATGCCCTGTTGTTTCACTACAAACTTGTTCATAAGTCGGATTTTCAGTATGTCCACCAGTATAACCAGATATTACGGACTCGATGCCCTCTTGCTGATCAAATGGTTTTACCATACACCAAAAGCATCCACCTGCAAATGTTGCTACTGCCATATGCTATTCCTCCTATTCTTGAACGGGAACCGTTACTTCCAGTATAATCTTACCTTCTTTTAAATTAAATTCTTTTGCTTGCATGTGCGAACCTGAAAGTACTGATATCTCTGTTAAACCCATATATACTTCTTCTTTGTTTGGACGAATAACCATCCAAGAAGGTAAATCTACTGAGTCATTTAACAATTTTAATGCCGTACTTGGAGGGATGTTCAACATACCGACTTCTACATTTGTTTGTTTTAATAATAGATTGCCTTCTTCATCAATTATTGGGTCAAACTTCATCGTAATTGGTAACTCCATTCCAAAAACACTGAGCTCACTAACTAAAGAAACTTCTTCATTAATGTACATATGTACAGGGATGGACTTGGCTTTCATTGCGTCCTGAATGTACTTGTTTGCAATTGCTTCAAAATCCGCAGGTGTTGTTTGAACTAATAATTTACTACCTTCAGGCATTGTAGTTGTTTCAGGTATTGGCATATCAGTTGCCGGTTTCGTAATGAAGACAAACAATCCAATAATTACTGATAATATTAAAGTTGCTAAAAAGAAAAAAGCTATTTTCCACTTATTCACCGTCACATCACTCCTTGAAGTCCATTTCTCCATTTGTTAAATTTTTTAAACCGCAAGACTTTATTGTGCCAACTATGCGGTCTGTCATTTCATCGTAGCCTCTAGCATTAGGATGGAAAAAGTCCGTATGATAAACCATATTCTCGTTCGAATCGAATAAATCCTCTACATTTACAAAACATGCATTTTTATCTGCATCTGCAAAATCTTGAATATCTGTATTCCATTCATACATAATCGTATTTAAGTCCGATTTTTCCTTCGTAAAGATGGAAAGAGGATTATAAACGCTGATTAATATAATAGGTGCTGATTTATTTTGTTTTCGGATTAACTCCATAATTTTACCATAACGCTTTTGAAATTCGATACGTTCCGTATCAAATGCTTCTTTATTTAAATTCAACAAATCACGTCTAACAATTTTCATCAAGTCATTTCCACCCATAGTGAGTGTAATAAAGTCAGCTTTTTTTAATTGCTCGTCAATTTTACCGCTCTCAAGTTGTGCTAGGAGCTGATCAGTACGTCGACCTTTTTTTGCTGTATTTTCAACTTCGACGTATTTAACGCCTTCCCACCCAAGCATCTGATCCGATAATCTACCGACATAACCATGCTGATTTAGCTCATCACCAACACCTTCTGTCAAAGAATCGCCTAAAGCAACATAAACGATATCTTTTGGAATGACTTCTTGTGTTACTGGTGTTTTTACTTCCTTGCTGCAAGCACTTAATAAAAGAACTGCAAGCATGAAAATGATTAATTTCTTCAAGTTCCATTTCTTCCTTTCGTTAAGTACGTATAATGAAAGAAAGCAGGGAATGAAATCATCCCCTGCTCATCATATTAATCAGTATAGTACATAAAACCAATTGCGCCCGGGCCTGTATGTGTACTAATAATTGGTGAAGTATAGGCAAATTTCGTATCCATATAACCTGATTCTTCAAGTTGTTTTTTTAGTGGCTCTGCCATTGCTAATCCTTCAGCATGCGAAAGACCTACACCTTTAATAACTTTCCCTTGTGTATCTTCTTTAAACTGGTTAATTAAATATTTTACTACTTGTTTATGGCTTCGTACTTTTGCTACAGGATTGTATGCGCCACCTTCAAGAGAAGCTATCGGTTTAATATTAAGTAAAGAACCGATCATACCTGTCCCTTTACCAATACGGCCACCTTTAATTAAATTATCTAAAACGTCTACAACGACGTATAAATTCGTACTCTCACGAACTTTATTTAATCTTTCAACGATCTCTTCAACTGATTTTCCTTGTTCTGCTAATTGGCATGCTTCAAGTACTTGGAATCCTAAGCCAAATGAAGTAAAACGAGAATCAACAACTGTTACCTTTGAATCTGTCATACTTGCAGCAGCTTCTGCTGATTTTACAGTACCACTCATTCCGCCAGTCATCATGATAGCAATAATTTCGTTGCCACCTTTTCCTAGTTCATCAAATAATTCTTTAAATACACCTGCAGCAGGTTGAGAACTTTTTGGTAGTTCCTTTGCTTTACTCATTTTATCCAAAAATTCTATTGGCGTAATATCGACACCATCAGTATACGTTTGACCTTCAATATGTATTGATAGTGGAACGATATGTATTTCGTGTTTTTCAATTTCTTCTTTTGTTAAATCTGCTGTTGAATCCGTTACTATATGAATTCGTCTCACATTGACACATCCTTTGTTTCATTGTTCTTATTATAAAATTAAAGCAAGGTCATTGTAAACCGTTAGCTATTTATTCTATTTTACTAGTTTTTGTCACCCAATACACGTGACATTTGTCAGTTCAAATGTATACAAAGCCGCCGCATAATAGATATATAATTAACTTACCATTACAAGGAGGCAATTCATATGCAACAGGCTTTTGATTATAAAAACACGAAAGAAGAGATATGGAATGCCATAACACATGGCATCGCTTTCTTATTATGTATCCCAGCGCTTGTCTTACTAATTATGAAAGCAATTGATAAAGACTCCACTCTATATGTTGTTAGCTTCATCGTTTTTGGTGTTTCAATGCTAATTCTATTTTTAGCTTCAACTTTACTTCACAGCATGCCTGAAAAATATAAAAAATTCTTTGCTATATTAGACCACTCATCTATTTACATTTTAATCGCAGGTACATATACTCCATTCCTGTTGATTGCATTAAACGGGGCATTAGGATGGACTTTATTTGGCATCATTTGGGCGCTAGCATTACTTGGTATTCTTTTTAAATGCTTCTTTATTCACCGCTTTGAATTTGTATCAGTAATCTTCTACATTTTAATGGGTTGGCTTATCATTATCGCTATTAAACCATTATATGCACATATTACAGGTGCAGGTTTCTCACTTCTATTAAGTGGCGGAATTTTATATACGATTGGTGCATTCTTCTACGCATACCGCAAAATACCTTATAATCATGCGATCTGGCATTTATTTGTTATTGCTGGTAGTGCCATGATGTACTCATGCATCTTATTTTATGTCTAAATGACTTTTCAATTTGACGCTTACTTATCCCTTAGAAAAAATCTCAATCCAAATAAAAGGTTGCCACTAATTATTTTACAGTGGCAACCTTTTCATTTACTTATTTACGCTCATACACCAAATATGAAAACTTCAAGCCATCCTCTGTTTCATTCACTTCGGACTGTGAAACAATTTGCCATTCGCCCCCATATGACGGGAAGAATGTATCGCCTTCGTATTGCTTTTCAATCTTCGTAACATAAAGACGATCTGCCATAGGCAAAGTCATACGGAAAATTTGCTCCCCACCAATAATCATTATTTCCTCTGACTCTTTTTTAGCCTCAACTAATGCATCTTCTAAAGAATGTACAATGACAATACCTTCTTCAGCATACTTTTCATCACGAGTAATAACAATATTCGTACGTCCCGGAAGAGGCTTACCAATAGACTCGAACGTTTTGCGTCCCATAATCATCGGTTTCCCCATTGTTGTACGTTTAAAATAGGCTAGGTCTCCTGGTAAATGCCATGGCATTGCATTATTTAAGCCAATGACATTTTTTTCATCATGAGCAACGATCAATGAAATCATTTATTTACCCCCTTACACCGCAATTGGCGCTTTAATTCGTGGATAAGGATCGTAGCCATCAATCGCTAAATCCTCTATTTCATACTCAAAAATGGATTCTTTTTCTGTTTTTATAACAAACTGTGGCAATGCACGTGGTGTTCGAGATAGTTGCTCTTTTACTTGATCACAATGGTTACTATACAGATGTGCATCACCTAAAGTATGGACAAAGTCACCCACTTCTAAGCCACATTCTTTCGCAATAAGATGCGTTAATAACGCGTACGAAGCAATATTGAATGGTACGCCTAAAAATACATCTGCGCTACGTTGATAAAGCTGACAAGAAAGTTTCCCATCTGCTACATAGAATTGGAATAGTGTATGGCATGGCGGCAACGCCATATCATCTACTTCTGCAGGATTCCAAGCACTAACAATATGGCGACGTGAGTTTGGATTGTTTTTAATTGATTCAATGACGTTTTTAACTTGATCAATTGTTTCTCCATCATCCGCTGGCCAAGAACGCCATTGCTTGCCATAGACAGGTCCAAGATCACCAAATGCTTGAGCAAAATCATCATCAGTCAATACTTTATCTTGGAAAATAGCCATTTGCTCTTCATACTGAACTTTGAATTTAGGATCCTCATTAACGCGTAAACCGAAATTCGTCATATCTGGACCTTCGTATTGATCGCTTTTCACCCATTTTTCAAAAGCCCATTCATCCCATATATGATTATTTTGGGCAATAAGTGTGCGCACGTTTGTATCGCCTTTTAAAAACCAAAGTAATTCGGTTGCAATAAGACGGAATGCAGTTCTTTTTGTTGTTAATAAAGGAAACCCCTTTTGTAAGTCAAATCTCATTTGATAACCAAATACACTGCGCGTACCAGTTCCAGTACGATCACCCTTATCATTTCCTTCATCTAAAATATGTTGGCAAAGTTGTAAATATTGTTGCACTGAACTGCCTCCTAGAAATTTATATAGTTTTAACTATATCATAAAATTCCCCTTTATTATCTCAAAAGCTAAAGGAAAATAGTTAAAATGATAAAAGAAATAATTTCAATTACGACCATTAATATCTGAATATTTCCTGGGTAATATTCAAATATTTCATGTTATAAGGAATAATAGATTGTTGCCTTCGGAAGAGAAATTAGCACTTATCTAATACTGCATGATACTTCTTGAGTATCTAAGTCTTTATAAATAGTAGTTCACAATCGCATTATATATTTCCTGAAAATAAATAAAAGACTCTTCCGCACTTTTTCAGAGCAGAAGAGTCTAATTTATCGGTTGTTTGCATTTAGATGGCTTATTCAACTTCTGTAGTCAATCCGTGAGAGCTTAACATTAAGATAACCATTTTGGTGGTGTGTTTTTAGACCAATAGATTTCACCTAAGTCGTAATGTGCTGTGAATTGATCTTCATACGTATGATAATGGAAATTGTAATAATAGCCATCAAATGGGCGATTTTCCGTACGTACATGGAAACGTATGACGTCTTGTTTAGATGCAGTATTATAAACGTGGAAAATTTTCTCCGCGTAATCACCACTTGGGTTTTCGGTAATTGCCAATGATTTTGTTGTTTCGTTATCAAAGCGATTTACTGTCATTTCAATCGCTTCTTGCATTTTCGGGAAAATGACATCCTCAAACTCATTACTAATTTGTGGTCCTACTCGTGAACCGAATTTTAAATAGGCTTGTTCCTTTGCTGCTGCAAAGGCGTACTCTTCAAAATTTTGTTCTTCTTCTGTTGAAATAACTGATTCATTATGTGTTTCTATGTATTTCGTAAGTTGACTAGTAGTATCGCCTGAAAATTGCGCTTTCGCATTTGAACTATGATCTAGTAAGCCTTCCCAGATTGCATGACTCGGCGTAATTACACCTAATGTGATTACCGCTACGGATGCAACAAGGAACTTTTGGATCCATTTTTGCATATTCATTACCTACTTTCGAACATTTTTAAATCTTCAATATCTATATTATATATACGAATCTCACAAGTAAAAGTTTCATCATTCCTAGTGTAATTATACAAAAACCATTAAAATAAAGATACTATTAGGAATATACAAACTATTCAACTTAAATCTATTTCTCATTTTCCTGAATTATTTTAATAGTTGAAGCACTTCTAATATACTATTTATAATCATTATATCGAAATATTATTACAGGAGTACCCTCAGAAAATCTATATTTCTTATTATAACATTTTGACAAATACTTAAGATGTTCCCCAGATTTCAAGTTACACTATTTTATTGATAGGATTAAAAAATCATTATTTACAAAAGATATTTGTACGTATTTGTAAGATTTGTTCACAAATCCTTGATGTATATGGAATTGTATAGATTTTTTACTTTATTCATTGTACAATATTAATGAATAAACATGTTCGCTTTTTGTAATAAAGGAGGGACAAAAATTATGTCTTCAATTGCTATTGGTATTGGATTTTTATGTTTATTAGCATACTTATGCTCTCTAAGTATCACGGACTAATATTTACTAAGCCGTCTTGTTCTTTTTGAACAAGGCGGTTTTTCTTTTCTTCCTTACAAGAAAAAACACAAGTACAAATTTGTACTCGTGTTTTTCCTTATATAGATATTGGTATAAAACGCTGTCCTAAATAAAACGTCATTCCTTCTGTTTCAATAGGACGAGCAATGTGGGGGGCGTTCATCATAATGCGAATGATTGAGACGGTTTCATTTCTCAATCTACATTCCACTTTCATGTTGAGTTTTTCGTTAAACATCTCATTTTTATAGCGTCTAATATTATTAGCTGTTATTAGAAAAAATGATGATGCAAAAAGGCTAGTTGGAACTCTTGCCTCTTTACTATTTAAATAATGGACAGACTGATCTACAGCAGGATAGCTTTTTTCATGACTTTGAACCATATTCCGCTTCGGGAGCCCAGCTTTTGTTAAGTCATCTACTGCACAGCCATTCAATACTTGTAAAACGGGATCACGATTTGCATCATTAGAATATGATACACTTTTACATTCATTGAATGAATGTGAAGCTAGCTGTTTCGCTTTTTCCTCCTTTTTCAATTGCTTAAATAACTGCATAGGGAAAATCCCAACATTAGTCTCAGTGGTAATAACTTCTTTATTGTTTGAAAACGGAGACTTTTCTAATGCATGTACAATTGCCATCGTACCATCAATACCTGCATTCACTTCTCTAATTGGTGTAAAGTATCGAAGTCTTATATCAGCTAATTTAGACTTAACGATAAATATTGTTTGTACAAATCCAGTTTTCATTGCCACTTCCTGCATTTCTGAAGTCGTAAGTGAATTCCCGTCAAAAACAACACCGATATTTGTCTTACCCATATGGCCACTTTTTCTTACTTCAAACATATACACTTTGACCATGTTCTAGCTCCTTCCTTCAAGTAAGAGATAAGAGACCGCCTTATTGCCTGAACAATAAGGCATGGTTTCGTTTCATATTAGAAACTGTTTAAAAATGCTGTGATGAAATGCAGGCGTCCTGGATTTGCCTCAGCGTACGAAGAAGCGAAAGCTCCAAAAAATAATGCGAATGATAGCAGACTAAATACAGCGAATTTAATTTTTTTCATAGTTAATTCTCCTCTACATTTTTTTTAAGCATTCCGTGCAAAGTAATTGCATTTCAAATGCTTTTTTATATTTTTTATTCATTGCTAAATAAGTTGCATAATCCTCAGAAGCTAATATTAATTGTTTTAGATCAATATGCTCTTTGTATAATTCGATACTTCGTTGAATGTCATCCTCATATTTTTCAAAATCGCCTTTTTTATAATAGACCCTTGCTGCAAAAAAATAATATCCTGCTTTATTTTTTTTTGTTCGAATATTAGAAACTAATAGAGGTATTTGACTTTCAACATATGATAACTGATTAAGCTCCAATAAAATTTCTAATCTTAATTTTATGGAAATATAATTATCAGCATAACTAATTGTTTTTTTATACTTTATAGCAGCATTTATTTGTATTAATGCTTCTTCAAATTGTTGTTTCTCATATAAAATGAGCGCCAAATTATGATGCAATAGTGACTTTAAATTATGGAACTCCGGACGGCAAATATTAAAACCTCTGTTTATATACTCTGTTGCTTGATCCAGTTCATTCTTTTCAATCAATGAAATTGCAATTAAATTGTAACTATCTCCGGCCTTCATCCACTCATGGAGCTTTAAGTAAAGATCTTTTGCCTCAATTGCATACTTTAATGCTCGTTCAAATTGACATAAGTGAAAATGAGCCATTGCAATATTGTACGATATCCTCGCATTGAGTAGTTGATCTTCATTCATCACCAAAAGCCTTTTGAATCTCTCTCCACTTTCCTTAAAATCCCCAACATAGAAGTGGTAGACAGCAGTTACATAAAGATATTGATGTCTTGTTGATACAAATAATTGCGATTCATCAATTTCAATCATTGCAATTTCATTTTCATATAATTCAATTGCCAGATTATCTTGTTCCATCTTAACTAATGCTAGAAACTTAAGAAGTAAGAAATAATATTCTTGCCTGATGGAGGGTATGTATCTAAATTGCTCTTGATGTAAGTCCAAATATTGCTGGACCTCTTCAACACTCTCCTTATCAATTTTAGATTCCAGGGTGGATAAGATATTTTGCATTTCAGTTGTATCTTCATAAATATTATGAAAATATCTTTCCGGTACTTCAAGTCTAGCAGCTAGTAACTTGAGTGTATCAATAGAAGGGGTATATCTGCAATTCTCAATATTGCTATAATGGGTTGGCGAGATAATTCCGTGGCAAATATCTGCCTGTTTTAACCCCTTTAAAAGTCGGATTCTTTTAATTCTATTGCCAAGTTTCAAATCTTTCTCCCCCACTTCACAAAGAGCTAGTCAATTTCTATAAAAATATTGTTTTTCGATTTTTATTGAAATAAATACCAAAAAAGTACATTCAAGTGACATTGTAGTACCATTTCCTATTTATATTTTATTATTTAATAGGCATTTAGTATACAAAAAATAGCATTTACTTATAAATAAATCATGATAAATAGGTAATGATTAGATATATTCTATTATAAAAGAACTGCTATTCACCGATTTTGATTCCGTGAATAGCAGTTCTTTTATGTTAATTCTTTTATTCCATAGTGAAATTTTGACGAAAGACGAGCGTCTCGAACGAAGCCATATTGCCCAAATAACGCTGATTTGAAGTGTGCTTTTAAAACAATTCGTTTCTTTGCAACACGCTCTGCTTGTGACATCCATTCATCTGATAAACCTTCATGAAGCCCTGCTTGTCGAAGTGGTTGAAAGCTAGTAGACTCTTCAATCGTTTCTTCAAACATTGGATCCATATAAACAACATCAAAACTATTGTCAGGCTGTAACTTCAAATAATCTAGCGCTACTGAATGAACAACTTTAATCTGCTCCATACAAGAAAGAAGGGGTAAGTCAGTAATATCATAGCGCTTCATCCCTTCACTGACGATGAAAGCAACATTAGCATTCCCTTCACAGCCAATGACTTCGCCTGATTCACCGACCGCAAATGCTGCCATCATACTATCTGTCGCCATACCTAAAGTACAATCCAGAAAGGTGTCACCTTCGTTCAACTGGCATGCAGCTAAAAAGGTATCTATTTCCCCTCTTGCCGCGCGTTTCAAGCGAAATGCCGCAGAGCTTGGATGGAAGAAGAACGGAGCGTCTGCCCCTAGCGTATAATATTCATAGCGATTTTTTCCTGCAACAATCACGTTTGCATTATAATATGATGCCATTTTCGCAACCCCACGCTTTTTCCGCTCAACAAAGCGCGCATTTAATGCTTCACATGCTCGTTCCGCAAATTTCTTCGATAATGCATCTGGTCTTGCCGCAGTTGTTACTATCGTAGTTATTTCGTGCATACTTGATCTAATACACCTGCTAAATGATCACGTACTTGCTCCATCGCGAATCCTTCGATTTGTTCACGAGGGATGAAGTAAGCTAATTGACCATCTTTTAATATTGCAATAGAAGGAGAGCTTGGTAGTACTTCCTCAAAATAACTACGCATTTGGGCAGTTGCTTCTTTATCTTGTCCTGCAAATACTGTCACTAAATGATCCGGTTTATGTTCAGCTGCTTCAAGAGCTGCAGCAACAGCTGGTCTTGCTAAACCTGCCGCACAACCACAGACTGAGTTAATGACTACTAGTGAAGTTCCTTTAGATTCTTGGACGTGTTCAGCTACTTCATCAGGTGTTAATAGCTCTGTAAATCCAACGTTAACTAGCTCCTCGCGCATCGGTTTTACAATTCCTAACATATATTCTTCGTAAGCATTCATATTTTCTACCTCTTTCTTATCTATTCATATTTCTTGATTTATAAGGGTTTTCACCTTCTTATTGTATATGTACTTACATATAATTTCACCCTTTTTCACTTCTTATGTGATTTTTTTGTGATTTTTTCAAAAAAGATCACAATACAAATTTGTGCATAATATACAACGAAAAACGATAAAGAGCGAAGCCCACTAATTGGCTATCGCTCTTTATCATATTTTAACCCTAATCGCATTTTTACTTCCTCATTCACCTTATTACGTAAAGCTACTTATCTCGTACTTTTGCCAGAGGGCTTGTTACATCTTAAATTCCAATTAATTCGAATGTCATACAATCTAATTAATAGTGCAAACAGTAATATAAAGGTATAATTGCCATATCTTAAAAATCAAAGGAGTTTTATCTTATGAGTGAAAGAGTTCCCTATTATACTGTTGCACCTGATGGGTTGAAAATCATGATGGATATGGAGAAGTACACCAAAAAATCTACTATTAATCGAACTACTAGAGAACTTATCAAAATTAGAGTGTCCCAAATTAACGGTTGTGCTTATTGTATAGATACTCATTCATCCGATGCTCGTAAGATGGGTGAAACGGAACAACGAATTTATTGTTTAAATGCTTGGAATGAATGTACTTTTTATACACTTGAAGAAAAAGTTGCTCTAGAACTATCTGAACATATTACTTTAATCCCTACTAAAAGAGTTCCTGAAGATCTGTATAAGCGAGTACGTGAACTGTATAACGATAGAGAATACGTTGATCTTGTGCTAATCATCAATCAAATCAACAGTTGGAATAGAATTTCTATTGCAATGGGAAATATGGCAACCGAAAAATAATCCCTCTCAACGAGCATCTTAAGGTGTTCGTTTTTTCCTTTTACTTCTCATTATTCTTCTACCATCCCTAACTAATTAGCGCTTAGGGGCCATTGTATAAACACGATGACCGTCAAAACTATTTTTTATAATTAGAGTGTCAAACTATCAGATATACATTTTCCTACATAAAGGCCACTTGCTGCTGCTTGTGATAATGAATGAGTAACACCTGAACAATCTCCAATCAAATACAATCCTTTAATAGGTGCCTCAAACTGTTCATTGGTTTTAATAGTAGGAGCATAAAATTTCCCATCAATTCCATATAGCAAAGTATCTTTATCAATAGGTTCTTCAATAAATTGTTCTAAACGTGACAAAAATTGTTTAAGACCTTCAATATATAATTGTGGAATTTCTTTATTAAGGTCTCCATAATCCCCAGATAGTGTAGGCTGTATATGATTATATTTCATCACGTTTGCCACTGTAGGTTGTCCCCTCAATAAATCCTCCAAACGCTGTACAATAATTCGATCTCGTCCTTGGTTAATTCCTTTAATAATTGTCCTTGCATATAAATTTGCTTCTGTGAGAGTAGGAAAATAACGTGGGATAAATAAAGTGAAATTTAGGTTAGAAGTGCCAGTCTTTTGTTCTCGAAAATTTTGACCGTCAGGCATAACTAAACCTTCTTCGTACTTACGGATAATACGTCCTTTTGGATTCATACAGTAAGTAGTTGCTGTGAAATGTTCGTGTTGATAAGAAAGTTTTGTTTCAAATGTATCTTTTAATATTGAGCGAAGTTGATTTTCTTTCATTTCTACTCGAATACCTAAATCTACGCGACTTTGTTCCTGTGTAATTTTAAGAGTCGAGCACATTTTTTTTAACCAATCTGTCCCAGAACGCCCAGTTGCAAATACTAATTGCTTAGAATGAACTATTCCTTGATTTGTAGTTATTTTAAAATGTTCTTTCTGTTTAACGATATGTTGTACATCTATCTGAAATCTGATATCTATCTTATTAAGTAAAAACTCATAGAGTTGCTGGAAAACATTTGTCGAAAGTATAGTACCTAGGTGCCGCACTTGTGTTGTTAGCATTTGTAAGCCACTTGACTCGGCTCTTTTGGTGAGATTTATATTATCTGTGGAGTATTTTAGAACTGAATTTCCACCAAAACGACATAGGATCTCATCTACTTCATCCATTAGTTTTATAAAAACTTCTTTACCTATTTTTTGCTCTAGCTCCCCTCCGAACCCATTTGTGTAATTAAATTTTCCTTCAGATTTTCCTAGGCCACCAAAACCAAAATATTTATCACATGTATTACAGTTACATGATTCCTCTTGTTCTAAAGGACAATTTCGATGATCTAATGGTTTTCCTTTATCAAGAATTAAAATATTTTTGTTGCTGTGGGCTAATGTATAAGCCATAAAAACAGCGCTTACTCCGGAGCCGACGATTGTAACATCATACATATTCTTTCACCTACTATTGAAATGTTTGGTTTTTATTTTCTAGTGTATAACAAATTTTCATTGCTGGGAAATAAACTTACATTAATTAGAGATACAAATGTTTGTAAATTCATAAGTTATTTAATAGTCGATAGATATTATTGTTACTTTTTAGTAACGTTTCCTTTCGATTGTTCATCCCTTTTATCTTGATTCTTCCACTTTCGTATTTGTGAATCAGACAGTTCTAATTGTTCAGCAACGTCTTTTAGCTTCATTTCACCACTACTGTTCTTCTACAATTCAAAAGCTTCATCACGTTTGGGGTTTCTCGGTTTATCCATCTTTCATAACACCACCTCCGAATAATCAATTGTCTCTGTATCACCTCATTATGCTAATTGCCATTCAATTTAGTTATAATCTTCCAATAAATAAAATATTATAATTAATAAGGAGGTGATTAATATTTAAAAGAAATTAGGTATTCTTCTTTTTGCTGTAGCACTTTTTGGTGCAACATCTGCATTTGCTGCCTCTGCTGCTGGACCAAAATGTTACAGGGCAGGTACGTTATGGATATGCGAATACTAAATCATTAATAAAGATATAGATAATAGATTTTATGTTTAATTAAAAGCCACTTTGTAGTGGTTTTTTTATTTATGCTAATTACTTTTAAAGACATAAAACTTTCTTCTGCTATTAAACTCTTCCTGTTGTTTTTTTCAGTATATTTACCTATATAGAATGCCAAAATCGGCTCTGTTATCAATACATCTAGCGCATGTTTGAAGCTACTAACCTAACAAAACTTTTATAGTCTTTAGATTCTTTCGGATTACGTACATTTACGCCTTTGCCAATCCTTGAAAATTTGAGCTTGTACACCACCGTCAATGTCAAATGTGATAGTATTCAGACCTCTACACCTATCATTCTGTTATATTCTTCAGTTAACCTTTCATCACAAAAGTTTTCATAAACACCGCGAGGATACTTTCTGATAAAAGTACTTAGGACTAGTAACATATTCTGTTTCAAAACATAAAATATTTATGATGACTGACATTAAATTATTTTTCACTTCCAAAAAACCTAAAGGAGTTTTGTTGTACCTTAAGGAGGGACACAATGGAAAATGATTATAATAAACAAGAGTGCCGAATCACCTGAAGCTTATGCTGCTACTACAAGCAGCGTTAGAAGCCTCATATAACAAAAATTCTACTAATCGAGATAATTATTTGCAAACAAAAGTTGAACTATTATCGAAACAAATCGCTAGTCTAGAGAGTAAAAAATAGAATTTAATGTAACAGGAGTGATGTCTTTAATGCCGAGTTTACAAACTCTTTGCAGTCAATTTGCTCAAACTGTTAATGGGAAACCTACTATGAAACAAGGGAGGTGTTCAGTAGAAATTGAGCGTAACTTGTACGTCACTATTCAAGGTCGTCCTAGTCGTAGTGCGTTACCAGCTGGAATAACATTTGAATCATTAGATACCGAAGGGAATGCTCTCAACCTTGGTGAAGTCGCAGTACTTCAAGAAGAACTCCCCTTATTTGTTAATGCACTTGTGAGAAATAATTTAATAGTAAGCGCTATTCATAATCACTGGATTTTCATGAATCCTACAATCTTATACGTTCATTTTCAATCTGTGGAGCCTCCATTATCTTTTGCAAATAAATTTTCGGATGCTTTCAAAGTTTTGCGACATTGAATAAATTCAAAAATCACATCCATCTAATTCAACCAACAAAACCAAATTTTTTTTACTCAAACGGTCCTCATCTGATTGTACTGGATGCAGTTCATATATATAGTCATCCAGCTCTCTCTGAGCCTCAAATAACTTTGTTAGATTCATAGTTTTCTTCCCGTCTCACTTAATTTTTGAAATTCACACTTTAAAGACCCTTCAAAAAAAATACATGTAACATAAAATAATTTTAATATGACATTGATTACTGGAGGCTAACAGTTTGAATGAAATTAATAAAAACTTAGGTAAAGATAGAAACCAACTAGCACTTCAAGCTGCCGAACTAGCCGTCATTGCTGATGTAATAACTACACTCGGTTATACAATATCAACTATTTCAGCAATACTTACATTGGAGGCAGAACAACAAAACCAAAATCATCAAGAAAATGATAAGAAAAATAATAAAAACATGCAGAAACAGATTGATTATTTAACAATAGAATTAGAAAAACTTAAAAATCAAGTAAATAAAAAGAGCCACCATAGAAAATAGTGTAAATCATTTCTCTATTATGAATGATTTAGCTTAGCCATCATGAAACGTTAGTTATTACGTGCGCCATTTTCGTTCATTTCTTTTATCTGGTCATTAAACTTGTTCCCAAACCATCACTACTTGGACATTCTAATTTTAATATTGCCCCTCATACGAACCTGTTTGAATACGTCCTTCGATTACTGCAAGACTTCCCTTCTTCAAAAATTTATCTGCGTTCTCAGCCTGTTTACGCCATACAATACAATGGGTCAAGTCTGCTTGTTGTTCTCTACTTGCATCCTTAAAAGTACGATTAACTGCTAATGTGAAACGATTGGCAAAATAAAAAGCACCCCTAAGGATGCTTTAATATTAGAACGACTCATTTTCTATCCAAACAGCATTTTTATCTTCTGGTTCATAAAACGAAACTATTTGTCTTCTTGCACCTGTAATCGCTTCTATTTCAGAAGGGAAATTTGCTATAGATGATATAAATGGCCCCTCTTGCTCACTGCCTTGATAGTAGTGACTGGTTACAAAATGAAAATATCCATGAGCATCTTTAGTGATTCTTATTTTAATCTTCTGATCACCAATTTTAACAATAAATTGGCTAATAATTTCTTCGACACTCTTAAATGCTTTATCTTCTAAATAATCTATATATGACATGATATTCGCCTCCCACAACAATTATAAGTTGTAGAAGAATGCAAGTCTGTGACGTAAATCACATTACACTCGTTCAAACGAATAATATAGTCAGCCCTACACATCGTGTTTAAGTCGTTCTATCCAAATAATTGCATTAATGCCTCTTCTGGCAGATAAATCGGTTCTTTATCCCATATAAGTACTTAAAAACCATTAACTCTGTGCCTGCATATAAACTTCTTCATACGGCTGAACAATGACAAAACCATCTCCTTCAAACCTCATTTGAATCGATTCTCCACTACCTCTTCCAATGAAGGTTTTTAGTGAAATATCCGTTTGAAATTCAGGTTGAAGGTTTCCCGACCACGCTACAGTTGCATTTGGATCTGTAATAATTGGTTTTCCTGGTGTTACACGTAATGTGAGTGGTTCATAATGGGCTGTAATGGCAATCATACCAGTTCCTTCACACCGAACATTAAACAAACCACCTGCCATCATACCTGCTACTTTTCTCATAAGCTTAATATTGTGCTTGATAGATGGTTCGAATGCAAGTAGGTCATTTCCATTTACATAAATTGCTTCGTTCTGTAAATAAAGAATAATGATTTTTTTCCCACTGTCAGCAAGATATAACTTTCCTTGCCCATTTGCCTTCATGAGGGCAGCACCTTCACCAGTCAAGGCCTTTTTGAACATAGCCCCAATTCCATGTTCTAAAATACCTTCTCTCTCAAACTTAATCCTTCCATGATAAGCGACCATTGATCCTGCCTTGGCCCAAACGAGTCCATCAAGATTCACCTCCAGCAAACGAGGTGTCTCTAATTCAAAAAATCCTTCTCCTTTATCCTCTTGCTCCGTATTTTTAATAAATTCAGGAATCGAGTATTTATTCATGCCACACAACCTTTCATTTTTTTACATATACGTAGACATGTGCAACCAAGTTTCAATTAAAGCCCCCTAGCTAAATGATAAAGGGAACTTCTCTATGTTCCTTTTTCTACTTTTAACTTTAAAAACATTAATATTTAGAAATATGGACAGACATCATATTACTCCATGTTTCAATATTATATATTATCTCCTTAACCAAACATTCGTTGTCCAATTATATGCTGTTCAGCAAATTCTTTTTCTCATAGCCTAATTGTAAAACGAATTTAGTTACGGTGAAAATATTACAAATTTTAAGGGAAGCTACTTTTGCCTTCATTTACATTTTATATGCATTAACTCAATTAGACTTAAGCTCGTTTTGTTCAATCAAACAAGTTTAACAATTACTACTTTAATATATGGGTACACAAATTTCACAATGATGATTATTAACCATTTTAACTACATACCTTTCGATAATTGGTCTTACTTCATCAAATTGATATCCTTGCCTTGATAATTCTGGAAAAATATTAATCCACGCTTTTTGAACCGCTTCTGCTGTATGATTAATTTTAAAAACAGCATATTTTCCTCCAACAATATTCCCTTCTCTTATATAGCCATCAGTTACTGAATAGTCGTTTGAAACAACTATGCAAGTATCATAACGGCAATTTTCAGGGTTAGTAGTTTCAGGGTTATCCTGAGCAATTCCAAGAATTATGGATTCGTCATTAAATAAATGGTTAGCTTTTGCCCATTCTTTTAATTTTTCCATTGTTGGCACATTGTTAATTCCATAAGGGCCAATCTGCCTTATGTAAGCAATCCGATATGCTGGAATCTTTTCAATCATAATATCCATGATCTGCTTGCCTCCTTTAAAGAATAAATAACTTGTTCATTACAAGATTACTACGCTTTAAAATAGAATGCACAGTCTTTTTTTAAATTATTTACATAAATTTTAATATTTACATTTGTGGTTTTCAGGAGTATAGT
The DNA here is from genome assembly GCF_050278625.1 of Viridibacillus sp. NPDC096237. Classification (NCBI taxonomy): domain Bacteria; kingdom Bacillati; phylum Bacillota; class Bacilli; order Caryophanales; family Caryophanaceae; genus Viridibacillus; species Viridibacillus sp. NPDC096237. Next base: position 61,839 of record NZ_JBNNTI010000020.1, read on the forward strand.
CCCCTTTAAATTCTATTAATATATTCCCCTGTACCCGTAAGTTTTTAACAGAAGCTTTTCTCTTTATATTTAAGGTTCCCCGCCTTTAGTGTAAAATTCTTTTTCTTATTGAACTAACCTGCTTCGTTTGTACAATAAGTTCGAATGAAATAAAGCTTTAATCCTTCTTGGATTAACGCCCCCGGTAGTTTCAGTGGAATGTTTCACAAATAAGAGAAAATAGATTATACTAGACTAACTATCATATTCAAAAAGGAGGAATTTCCTATGACCGAGAATAATCAATCCGAAGCACCAAAAAAGAAAATCAGCCTGAAAGAGGCAGTGAAGCAGCAGCTTGAAATCAAAAAGAATCAGTCCTCTGTTAATAAAGGAAAAAAGAATGTCGACCTTTCAACAAAAAAAATGAAAAGCCAGCAAACGAAAAAAACAAGTAATACCCGTAGAAAAATGGGTGTTTAATGAACGGATAAAATCAGGCAGCCATCCCACGGTTTTAAAGTCAGGCTAACAGATGGACAGATTGGAACTGTACAGGAAATTTAATCTAAATAAAAGAAGTGAAAAAGCATTCAAGAGACTGAATGCTTTTTAATTATTTTCTTCTTTTCAATTTAAAACTTGTTTAACTAACCTCCCTCTATAAACATTGAAGTATCAACGTTTTTCAACACTTCGTGATGAATAAAGAATATTTCCCCACTTCTTCTGCGAACAGATTATTGTATTTACAGTTATTATTAACAAATCAAGTGTAGCTTCGCTAAAACTAATGAAAATCATTAGCTTTTTAGTCCACTATTTGATGAATAATTTATCTCTGCGATACTTATGACAACGTACCCTCCCATATGCCATTTCTGCTAATTGACTTGAATAAGTATACTTCTGCATTTGAATATCCCTCATTAATTTTTTCTAGTATTTTCATATAATTATACGGAAATTTTGTAGAATTTTTCAATAAAAATCCAATTTTATTTGATATCGTTACTTCACAATCTGGCTCGATTGTTGAACACAAGTTAAACAATACTCTTCAACTAAACTGCTCCGTTAGTTCAAAGAAAAAAAATGAGCTGTATGAACAGCTCATAGATCCTCCAATTAAGAGTTTTTATCTTGATTATGAATGAGCAAGTCAAACTGCTTTGCAAGAAAATGTGGTGTGTACGGCATGTCATTTCGTAGCCAGGACACGATAGTACCTATCAAAGCTGAAGATCCGTACCAAATAGCAATGTCTTTTTGAATACCTGCTTTATAAAAGATATTATCACTATCCAAATCCTCTAACCTTTTAGTAATTAGTTCTGTTAGCATATTTAACAAACGTTCAGTAAAGATTGGTGCCTTCCTCGAAGCTAAAGTAACTTTATAAAAGTTAGCATTTTCAGCAATATGATTAAGTAGCTGCTCTATTGTCAACCAATTCGTATCTTCGGTGGATTCCTCGTTCACTGTCTGACTGGTCATAACACGATGAATATCTTGAATCATGTCATCAGCTATCTTTTCTAACATATCTGATATATCACGATAATGCAGGTAAAACGTAACACGGCTAATAGTAGCGCGCTCCGCTATACGACTAACGGATATTTTACCAACATCCATTTCCTGTAATAAATCAACAAAAGCCTCTTTTATCAACAGTCGTGTACGAAGAATTCGAGGGTCCGTATGTTCCCTGGTATTATCCATCATTTCACCTTTCCTTTCTCCTCGGGTAAGATATACAATTTTTCAGGAAATGTATTATATTTCTTAACTAAACAACACAAATCAGTTAAATGTAAACTAATTTACACCTTGAAATAAATTGTAAATTGTAAAATTTAATTCCTCATTATAATATAATTTATACAATGTTAATTATCTTACACATTGTTAAAAAAATCGAGTGAGAAATAGAAAGGAATTTTCAGATTGAGTAAAGGTATGGAAACACCTGATAGTTCCATAAAAAAAGGACCTATCTTGTTAATTATGATCTTAGGGGCTTTTCTAGCCACGCTAAATCAGACAATCATGAGCGTTGCCACCCCAGAACTTATGGTTGATTTTAATATTTCGGCTGCGACTGCACAGTGGCTGACAACTGGCTATATGCTAGTAAATGGTATTCTAATTCCAATTACAGCGTTTTTTATGCAAAGGTTCTCCACCCGTCAACTTTTTCAAGCATCAATGTTGATTTTTCTCGCTGGTACGATTGTATCTGCTATAGCAACAAACTTCCAGGTTCTTTTGTCTGGGCGTATGATTCAAGCAGCGGGAGCCGGCATAATTATGCCACTGCTAACGAATGTTATTTTCAAGCTCTTTCCTGCCCATAAAAGAGGTGCAGCCATGGGAATGGTGGGCTTTGCGATAATTTTCGCTCCTGCCATAGGTCCTACTTTGGCTGGATATATAATGGAAAACTATGAATGGAAATTAATTTTCTACGGCATGATTCCGCTTGCACTTTTGGTGATTATCTGTGGCTTTATTTACCTAAAAAATGTTTCGGAACAGGTTGCTTCCAAGGTTGATATTATAAGTGTAATCCTTTCTACAATAGGATTTGGCACTCTCTTATACGGCTTCAGCCGGGCTGGTAGTGAAGGATGGTCAAGTAGTGAAGTGCTTGTATCTATTGCGGTTGGAGTCGTAGCACTTGGACTTTTTACATGGAGACAGTTGACTTCACAGAATCCCCTGCTAGATCTCCGAGCGTTCAAGTATAAAATGTTCTCCCTTACTACTGGTATCAACATTGCGGTTACAATGGTTATGTATGCAGATATGATGTTGCTTCCACTTTACTTACAAAGTTCACGCGGCTATACAGCTCTAGAATCCGGTTTGTTGCTTCTTCCCGGTGCGCTTGTGATGGGTATCTTAATGCCTATTACCGGTAGACTGTTTGATCGATATGGAGCAAAATGGCTAGCCATAATTGGGTTAATCATCATGATTATTACAACTATTGGCTTTATTGATTTGACAGATTCAACTAGCTATACTTATTTGGTTCTCATGTCTACTGGCCGTCGTATTGGAATGGCACTTATGCTTATGCCTATTCAAACAGCAGGTTTAAATCAATTGCCTTCCAGTCTGATTGCCCATGGTACGGCAATCTCCAATACCATTAGACAAGTAGCAGGAGCAGTTGGTACATCCCTTCTTGTAACAATTATGACGGATCGCACCAAAATGCATCTAACGGAAATGATGTCTACTGGTGTAAATGGGGCGACTCAAGAACAAATGATTTTAGAAGCCACCATACAGGGAATTAACGATGCCTATGTTGTAATTATAGGGATGGCTGTTATAGGATTGCTTCTGTCATTTTTTATCAAACGTGTGGAACAAAGCTCTGAGGCTAGTCTAAATGAGGGTAGTACGAATAGGCGTAAGATAAAAAGCGTATGAAAAGAATGCTTGAGATGTACTTGAACAATCATCAAGCTATGTTAAAACTCTTAAAGAACTAATTCATAAAAAAAGCAGTGAGATAAAAAAATCACTGCTTTTTTACTTGTCCTTATTGAACTAAACTCCCTCAATGAAGTTGGTGAGCATTTAATTTTAAATTTAGAAATTGATAATCAAGGGCTTATCGAATATGGCAATTATCCAGATGCTCTCGCAATTAATCCACCAAGATCTCACTATTTTGTACGATGAACGGCATATATTAGACCGTACTTACGTAGAAAGTGACAATATCGTAACTTCTTTGTTTAATTTGTAACCATAATCGAAGGCTACTATTTTCTATTTCTTGTAAAATGTAAAAAAGAAGAAATATGGAGGGATTTTACGATGAAAGCATTAAAGATAGCAATTGGAACCCTGGTTGTTGCAGTTCTAATAATATTGTCTATGTCTCTTTTGGTTAAGAACGAGCTTGCAGATATGTTAAACCCTTTTATTCATCAAAAGGATGTTTTCGTAAAGATTGATCAAACTGGAAAAAAGATTGATCAAAAAACATATGAGTATGTCTTAGAAGGAATTAATGAAGATGGCAAGAAAATAAAGATTACTTTCACTGCCGGTAAACAATTACGGGAGGGAGCATACTTAAAAGTTGATACAAAAAGAACTTATGTGAAAGCTTGGGAAGAGCAACCGACTGATATACCTTCCAGTATTCGAGATAAGTTCAAATAAGACTTATGGAATTTGGTCATAGTTGTAAGGTATTTTACTCAGTTTTTTATTTAGAGTGGCGTACTTTAGTTGAACTACGTTATACCACATTGAATATTACACCATTGTAGAAAAAATAAATAAAGAAGTCATATCACTACATAAAGTAGTTGATTGACTTCTTTATCATTTTGATAATTAATATCTAGTAATCTTCAAAAACTTCACTTATTTATGATACGTACTATTCAACTAAACTGCCACTTTAGTTGAATAAGACAAAAGACTCTTCTGTACAGCTTAATGCTCTTCTATTAAAGCCCTCATTAGTTCAACAAGACGAAACTTCAAATTACCATCTCTCATTTTATTCAAATACATCATTATAACCTAAAATTTATAATACCAAAAAATCGCTATTTCATTAGCTGTTGAAAAGTTTGAATAAAGCATAGTATCAACTGCACCGATTACAAAATTATTTTTGGCATAAAAATAACAAGCTGACACATTAATATCTTGTGTTTCAAGCATAAGACCACCAAAGTTATTCTCCTTTGCCCACTCAATAGCTTTATTTAATAATGCTGTTCCAACACCATTTTTTCTATAATCTTTTGCAACAGTAATATCCTCAATTAGTGCATATCCATTCCAATTAGAACGAATCTTAATCTGACCAATGCAGCTGCTTTCAAAGTAATAAAAAAATACAGCTTTCCCCTCTTCTTCAATATAACTGATATCAATTTCATCATCTTCATATTTCTTGAAACCAGGCTCAGAAAATATCTCCTCTGTATATTTCCAAACATTGTTTTCATATGTAGGTATAATTCTCCCCGAAACAATGAAACCTTCGTTTGATTTATTAAAATCCTTCATATTAAATTGAGTCATTTTAATTATCATCTCAATCTCCTTCTAAATGAAATTATATGTAATGAAGCTTCTATTAACCCCTTATTTTCCCTTCGACCTTCTTCAAGTAACACCCCTGTTAGAACAAGAAGATTATTATTTAGGGTTTATCCATTCGTGTTCTATAATACTGTATAAAAGAGAATCTCGCCAACCATCCTTCAGTAATAAATCTTCTCGTATTCTGCCTTCTTTTGTCATACCGATTTTTTTTAATACTTTTGATGACCCTACATTTCTTGGGTCACAAGTAGCAAAAATACGATGTAGATTTAATGTCCCAAATCCAAATTCAATCAAAATCGCCTGTACCAATTAAAATTCCCTTTTCAATTATGGCAAATACAAATCCACTTCTTGGATTCTTTGTAGCATCTAAAATAACTTGTTTTACAAAATCTTGTGACTCTTCTCTGAATTTGGCCCCCACGGTTGATATTGGCGAACAATAAGTTGAGAGATGAAGCTCATTATAATCGTTTACTAAATTTTGCGGTTAAGTGTGAATCGGAAAGAATGAAACACTCAGAAAAACGATAAAACTAGTGATTGGAGTGCAGGCGGCGACTCCTTGGGGAACTAGTGAACATCTTGAGACCCCGCAGGAGTGTTAGCGACGAGGAGGCTCAAGGTTCGTCCCCAGGAAAGCGTCCGCCGGAACGGAAATTAACGGCATCGAAGAAAAATAAAACGGCTTGAGTCCATTAGAACATAGGGCTCAAGCCGTTTAAGCATATTACTATATCGACTGTCTACTTGACAGTAAGCAGTTCAAAACCGGCGTGGGTTATTGTCTTACTGCTTTTTCACTTTTTCTTGCACTTCGTGTAATTGCTGCTTGATCAGCTCTAAGTATTCTTTATTTTGTTGGACTGTATCCAAATTCTCACCATATTGTTCTGCATTCAAGCGTGCATTTTCTGCATGTTCTATTTGATTGAAAGTATGCTCAATCGCTATCTCCTCCGGGTGTGACTTTACTTGCTTTAACATACGATCTGCCTTTTGGACAGAGTTGCTAAACAAAGTGCTTGGATGATCCTGTTTCCAGCTTGTCTCTGAGTGCTTAGCCAATTATGCCTCTTCCCTTCCTACCAATTAGATAAATTATCTAGACATAGTATTGTAAAAAAGTCCAGAAAATATGCACGGATTAATATCCGTATATCTATGTAATGTAATCTAATTAATGAATTTTAGTACAAAACTTTGACTATTAATACATCATCTAAATAAAGAGAAAATAAAAATCTAAAATAGCTAGTGGATATTCTGATTTTAGAACGGGGATCTCTGCTAAAAAAACAGCCCAACTAATCACTAGTCAGACTGTTTTCCCTAGATATACTACGTCATTCAAACGATTATTCAGCGCATTATATGTAAATCCCTTCTTAACAAAAAAGATAGGCCAGTAAAGAAGTTTGCATATTTTGCTAATCTATTCAACTTTAAAGCAGAGTTTCACTTTTTCATATATAAGTAAATTTTATAAAAAAAGTAGTTCCTTCAGATCCTGTTTGAAATTCAATTTTTGCGTTATGACGGGCAGCAATGGCATAGCATATGCCCAGTCCTAAGCCAGTGCCATTATCTTTGGTCGTGTAAAATGGAGTACCCAATTTCTCTACTATCGCAGGACTGATACCTTCTCCTTGATCCCGTACTGCAAGAACTACACAATTTTCATCTCCTTTGTAGGTACTGATGGATAGAACCTTACCTGCGCTCATTGCTTCTAAGCCATTACGGTATAAATTTATTAACAATTGTCGTATTTCGTTACGATTTAAAAGTAAATCTGGAATGTCTTTCAGATTAAATTGAATAATTTTATTTTGATTAAATGTATCTATCTTTATTAAAGGAGTAATATCTCGAATAATAGAATTTAAATCTAACATCTGTAAATCGGATGTCTTTGTATTACCTATAGAAAGAAACTCAGTAATAATAGAATTGGCACGGTCAAGTTCTTCGATCATTACATTAAAGTAATCATTATGTTTTTCGAATTCGCTCTCTTTTTTTAATAGCTGCAAAAATCCTCGTACTGTTGTCATGGGATTTCTAATCTCATGGCTAATACCTGCTGCCATCTGACCTATTAAGTCTAGGTTTGATAATCTTTTCAATTCCTTCTCATATTTCTTTTTTTCGGTTATGTTTTTTAAAAGGCAACAGATTCCCTCATCATACGGGTAAGCAACTGCTTCGTACCAATAATCACCATAGGCTGAGGTCATTTCGAAATGTACTGCTATTCGCTCTGACATCGCACGATGAAATTCCTTATACATGACCGTGTCTATACATTTCGGGAAAATTCCCCATATATTCTGGCCTAATACATCTTTTGCCGTTTTCCTTTGCGGCAAATATTGATGTTTATTCATGTAAATAAATTCCCACTCTTTGTTCAATGCAAAGAATCCATCCGTTATACTTTCAATAACACTTGTAACCTTTTCATTAGCAGCAGCTAGTTCCCTTGTTCGCTCTTCTACCATATTTTCAAGTTGGTCCATATATAACAAGTTTGAAAACGTAGGGGCTGTGGCGTCGACTATCGATTTTGCTAATTGAATTTGAGTTTCATCGTAATTACAAGTTTCCCCTCCTAAATTGACAACTGTTATAACCCCTAATACTTCCCCCATTGAAACCAGTGGAATCATAAGTAGACTCATACTATCTATATTTGGAGTGAGAATTATACTTTTTGTTTCAATAACCTGTTGAATCATAGCTTCGTAGCTTTGGTTCATTCTTATGCTTTTAAGATTCGCCATCCAATTCGCTTCTGTCCAATCACAGTCTTTATTTACTTTCATGAATGTGATTGTGTTTTTTCCCAACGGATCAAGGATGTGGGCTGCACTTTTTTTGCTATCTAAAATCTTTCCTAAGTAGTAAAAACATTTATCAAGACTTTTCTGCACGGAGGAACACATCGACAAATCACGTGTAACATCGAGTAACAACTGCTTTTCTGCAATAAGGTTTTCCTTTTGCTTTAAATTATTTGCGTTTTGAATTGCAACTGCAGCCATATTCACATATGCTTCAACACTTTGAATTTCCGACTCTGTTAAATTCATCGACGTTCCATAATCAAATAAAAAAACTAAACCAAATATCTCTTGTTCGTATGAGATAGGCAGTGCTAATAAGGATTTAATTTTAAAGGCTTCTACCGATCTCGGGTCCAGCCGATTATCCTTTGAGGGATCAGAGATATAGATGGTTTTTTTAGTTTCAATAACTTCTTTGGCCAATAAGTCTGTTTCAATATCAATTACCTGTGTATCGAGCGTTATGCCATTCATATCTTCTGGTTTTCCTACAAATCCTCTAAATGTGCCATCTTTTTCGGGTAAATAAATACCAACCGAGTTACATTGCACGATTTCCTCGGATATTGCCTGCGTTACACGCTGTAAAACTTCACGTAATTCTAACTTTGTATTAATTACTTTGGTTATACTCGCGAGCCTAGAATATCTCGTCTGTTCAATTAACATTCACATGGTCTCCAATCAAAGCCTACTAAAATTAAAAGTATAATTTCTAGCTAACAGTCTAGTTCTAGATCAGTTTACTATTTTTAATTTTATATCTGTATCCTATTATACATGGAAAACCTCTATTACTTATGATGCGGTTCATCGTAACTAATATTAATTTGTATTACTACTTTTTTAATCTTTATTATTAAATGGTCGAATTGTAATATTAAGTGCAACACCCAAGACAAAATAAAAGAAGCTCATAACAACACCGTATAAAATGAAAGTTCCTACACAAATCACGGGGGTGCTGTTATGAGCTATAAACATCTTGCCCTATCAGAATGTGCGAAAAGAGACTTTACTTGAACTAGGTTATTCGATTCTTATTAGCGCTTCATATAGATTGTTAGTTGTTGTTCCATACCTATTTCTAATAATTCATAATGGTTTAAAACATGCGAAGTGTAAGTGAATCTTTTGGTTCCAAACATAATTGCTTCACCTTTTGCTGCGGCTAAGAGCCCAGATACATCATTCGTTTGTGTTTTGAAAATAACTTCTCCATCCGAATCAGCAAACTCAACTTTCATATCTATCACCTCCCAAAACAATTATAAATTGTAGAACACGCAAGTTTGCAATGCATATCTGACAATACTACCAATTTACACTCCAGCAAACGCACGCTATCTACATAACACCTCTTCTAGACCGTTTTAATCAATTGAGTATTTCCTAAAACTTCAAACCCTAATCTTGTGTAATAGTCAAACACCTTCTTATTGGAAGGGTTTGTTTCTAGTTGAAGAGCTACGATATTATCCATTTTCTCCATACAATTAAGAAAATAAGCACCTATTCCTTTATTTCGAGACTTTTCTTTAATGTGAAGCTCATCTATGAATAGAATGTTTCCACCATATTCGTTACTCCAAAAGTAAACTAGTATTGAATATCCGATAATTTCATTGTTGTTTAATAAAATTTTAATCCGAACCTTTTGAGTATTTTTTTACACTCATTAATAGTAGCGTCTACTTTTGTGCGGTTCATCAGTTGCCCTTCTAGATCATCGCTGTAGAGGGAACTTACCATTTCAAAAAATTCATTGTAATCTTCGTCCAAATAATCCCTTAACTTTATGTTCATCACCTTTTCACCTCAATTTAATTTTATAGAGAAGGTAATTTTGTAGCCATCATACATATCTGATTAAACTATTAATTTACACGTATACGAATATAGTCCCCCCCCTTACAACTGATCAATGAGCACCTACAAGAAAAAGTAATGCTTATTTACACTTGAAATTGTCGTCCCTAGAATTATAAATTTATTCAATATATAATGTGATTAATTGTTGTAATATTAAAACACTATAGTTAATTTCTGTTTTTAATTTTCTATGTAAATTCTAAATTTATAAGTAGAGGAGATGTCTTATGATAGAGTCAATTACAATTAATGAATTGCAAGAGGCGCAAAAACACACTAACTTTGTAATTTTACTACCCACATTGCCCTCTACCTACTCTATTGACAATATATCTTTAAGAAAGGAATCGAGTAAAGTACGTTCTTCTATCCGGTTTGAAATAAAAAATGAAAAAGGAATTATAAGAATTAAACAGTTTTTCTATGATTGGGCTATACCTGTGATAACTGCTGATACTAATTTAATAAATCAAGGTAAATCTTTTAATATAGATGGAATCGTTGGGTTTATAGGGATAGATTATAAAGGTAATCAAGCAGCATGCTTTGCAAGATGGTTTACTAATATTGAATTATCTGTTTTAGAAGGGGTATACGAGGAAGAAGAGATTTTGTTAATTTTAAATATGTTAGAGCCAGTTGATGAATCCTATATAGAGAGTTTGGGCAAGCAATCTTTTTCTACTAGCAGCTTTACTTCTCGTTTTAAAAAACCAAAATGGGATAAAGAGGATGAAGTTACACGAGTTTCATGGTTCGAAAATGATATTACATTTCTAAAAGAGTTGATGATAGAAATACCTATATCTCTCCCTCACAGATATGATGATTATTTTTTAGACTCCATAGGATATCAAGATCATCATACAGGTACAGAATTACACCTTTTATATAGGTCTCAATTAAATTATACAGATGGATTATGGCTTTGGATTGCACCCCAAAATTTATCTGACCCTTTACCTACACGAACTGGAAATAAAATTGGAAAAAGGCAGAGTTGGAATATAAAAAAAATAAGTTGTGATTTTTTAGGTGTTCCAATTAAAGATATTTTTTTATGTAGACAAAATACTTCTTATAGAGGTTGGGCTATACATTGGGAAAGAGACAAATACATTTATCACTTGTATATAAGACCTTCTACTGTCTTTAAACTTAGACAGATTAAAGATTTTTTAACTTTATTACATTCCTAAATATCTCTAGTAATTCTAGACCTCAACCCAAACTTAGTACATAAATAGCTGGGTGTACCGCCACTAGGCTGTTAAGTTATAAAATTTATTGTTTCCCAAAACGAAAAAGACAACCTGATTTCTCATGGAAAGCTAAAAAGAAATAAATTTTTCGTTTTGGGGATACTTAAAATATTAGCTTGATGGGGATAGGGTCAATCCCGGAAAATAAATAATGAGATTTAATTGTATTTTAAAGTATTGGTATGTCAACACTAAACTGGACAACTTTTATAAGGACTGCTGCTTGAATTCCACCGGTGTTAAATAGCCCAGTGTTCCATGAATTCGAATATTGTTGAACCAATGAACATAATCATCAAGTTCAAGAACGAGCTGTTCAAGTGAAGAAAAGTGCGCCCCATTAGCGAATTCTGTTTTAAATACCTTAAACATCGCTTCAGCCACGGCATTATCATAAGGACATCCCTTCATACTTAATGATCGCTGAATTCC
>NZ_JBNNTI010000021.1:0-64554 GCF_050278625.1 Viridibacillus sp. NPDC096237
TTGTGCGATAAATTGCGCGCTACGTGAACTAAACAGGTTTGGTAGTGTGCCTTCGGGAAAATCGAAGAAATGGCGCCAACCATGCCTTTTAAGCCATCCGAGATAAAACGATTTTCTATTTGTCGATCTAACTGTTTCTTTCCCACACTTATACCTATTGTGCAAATGAACATTGTAATTGCCAAAACAAGTAGCATTTCGATAAGAGTAAAACCCTTCTGATTGTTACTATGACATTTAGTATGAAACGTCAACTTTTCCATCTGCTATCGTAATTGTTTTCCCTTCACATGTTTTTGAATCACTTGCTTTTAAATATTCTTTATTTTCTAATTCTGATATCGACGTCGGATATTGTCCTAAATCAATACGATAAGCCTCTACTTGTCCCTGTACCATTTTTACATAGGCATCGATTTACAATAAGCTGAAAATTGAAATCCAAAACTTATAAAAAATTTTAGATTCCAAGAAGGTTTTTGGAAAAATTTTAAGAATAAGTATTAATATAGTCAACAAATGAAGAAATTATTTAAATGAAGGAGAAAAATTTTATGAAACGGATAGTAACATTAATAGTAGTTATTATATTTGTAGGAATAGGAATCTCATATTATGTAAATATAGATAAAAACTATCATACATTAAAAGATTATTATGATTTTCCAGTTCCTAATAGTGCAAAGTTAGGAAATGAAAATTCCAGTGAAAATACCAATACTAAAAGTTATTTTTGGGATAAATCATCAGGCACTGATGTTCCACTTAGTTATAGATTAATGATTAAAAAAAGTGGCTGGAAACAAGTAGAATTCGAAGGAACTGTTATAACTTATAAAAAAGATGGAAAATTTATAAAGCTCGCTTTTTCAAGAGACTATATTGACATTGTAAAAAATGAAAATAAAAAATAACCATCTTTTTATATTTTCAAAAATTTGGCAAAATTATACAATATTTAACTAATGCCTCTTTTGATATTTGGTAAAATATAGTATAAATTAATTATATCGTTCAAACTAAATAAAAAAGGGGTATTTTAATGAAAAAAATATATTTAATGGGTTCTTTATGTTTGAGTTTCATATTCATTTTAATGTTTAATGTTGGAAATGTTTCTGCGGAAAAACTAGATAACAATACTAACGCATCTTCTGTTAAAGACGACGTCAATAGTTATACTTTGGCGGAAGTAGAAAAAATTATAGAAGACTACCTTGAATCTAATGGTAAAAATTTTGATCCTGGTTCCCCTCAATATTCTGATTTTATTTTTGACCAATATTTAAATGGTGCTAATCCTGAATTAGCAAATAGAGATGACTATCAAGCTATTGCTGTTTATTTGAGTGAATATCAATACCAGTTATTATTACAGGAAGAAAAATCACCTAGCAATCTTATTTCTATAGGAAGTAAGTTATATCCTGCTAAATTTGATTTAGGTAAAATCAAAGATTTAACTATAGGAGAATTAAACAAACAAATCTTGGAAGAAGAAGCTGCCGCTGAAATACTAAATTCTAATATTAAATATAGAAAGTAGTGTTATCTCTATCGGTGATAATGGAATTGGTTTTGATATTGATAGCGTTAACTTAGGGCTAGGATTAAAAATTATAGAGGATATTGCTAGATCACTGAATATAAAATATACTTTAAAATCAAATCAAAATGGAACATTATTTTCTTTCATAGCCGAAAGATATATAGAGTAAACTATTTACTTAATTAAGCTGGGATAACTAATATATGAACTAAACCCCGTATAGCGGACACATAATAAAGTGGCGCTATACGGGTTTTTTTCAGCTTAAAATCTCATTATAGGTATTACACTCCGTGGAAAAATGGAAATACATTTACCTAAAGATCACAAAACCTTATACACTTAAGTATACAGCATTTTAAAATGCAAGTGATGTAGTATTTACTCCACCAACCACCTTGATTGAATCTTTTAACAAGCTAATAAAAAAATACAGCAGGATATCGGCTCTGTAACTTAATATCTTAAAGAGACATCTACATAAATATTCGACAATCGCTTTTAGTTAGATTTAATTTTTCATAGAGTATCTTTTTTAATTGTTAATAAATTCAACACCAGTTGTACAGCCATAGCATCGTCTAAATAACCAATTGGAAATGTGTAATCTGGAATAACATCTACTGGTAGTATGAAATATATGAGCGCACTTCCAATTAAGGCTAGTTCAGCCGGAGTACCCTTCTTTAGGCGGAAATTCTCATACATTCCCTTCAAATTGCTAATAAACGGACCTATACTACCCACCTTCTGAACCTTCTCCTCAAAGCTATTCAGTATCGTTTCTTTCCCATCCTCTGTTTGTGTATATTGTTCATAATTAGCTAATTTCTTTTCAACACTTGCTATAGAAAAATTCTTATCATATAAATTAGCAGATTCGAGGAAGGTTTGAATGTTGTCAACTGAAGTATGAATATCTGAATCTAACTTATCCTGCTTCTGTTCAATATCATATCCAGCCGCAGCAAATAACTCTGAAAAGGGGACTCCAAGATGTTTGGAGAATTTTTGTATATGATCAGGCTTTGCTTTCCGTTTACCGTTGATAATTCGTGAGATTGTAGCTGGATCAATATCAGTGAGTTCACTAAGTTTCCGCATTGATAATGATCGTTCCTTTAATAAGTCTTTTAACACCAAACCAAAATCACTATTTTTTCTTCCTACAGACATATTCTATTTTCCTTTCAGTATAGTTCATGTTCAAAAAGAAGCAATAAAAGAGTCGTGAAGACGAGTTTTCGAATGTAGAAGCAAGTCTTTGAAAAAGCGACAGCTATTTTTTTAGCAGACTTTTTGAAAATCCTTTATAAATAATCAATGCGATTTGTTACAATTGTAGCATAAAAAAATGAACAAACTACTCATAAAAATTCTCAGATAACGGTAAGATTGAACTTGATTTTACTTTATGGTAACTATATTCTTTCACTTGATTTTTTTAAACAGCTGAGAAAAAAACGCTTACCATTTCCCCTATCATACTGCACTTCTATTTCTCCTACAATTTAGAAACTTAATTTGTAAAAGAGTATATGTGATTTTTTATCACCATGTATTTCAATCACGAAAACAAAGTTTTTTGAAACTTCACAGCCCTCTTAAACCTACTCTTAATCATTCTTCTATCCTAAAAGAAGTAATATCTTTTCAAAATGCTCTAAGTTAAACAATTAAGCCAGAACATTCTCTCCTTTTAAAAATTTGTAAAAAATGACAAAACATCAACTCTATAACCACTTATTCCTTATCCATCAACTATATGAGAGTGACAATAGTGAATAATATCCATCTTTTAATCTATACATTTGCTCCATCAAATATATTTCAAACTTGACGAATTGTCAACACCATAATTAGACTGATCCCTTCCCCATTAACAATACGAGAGGGGCAACGGTGCATAAACTTCATCTTGTTCATTTTTTCATAAAAATAAGACATTTTATTTCCAATGAAAGTTGGTGATATGTGCCCAAGCTACCAAAAGATGAATTTTACATAATTTCACTTTTACTAAACATATATTTTTTTGTACGTATATTTACACTGAATACCAATCCCAGAGCAAGCATATTGGTTAAGAGTGCACTTCCTCCATAACTAAACAGTGGCAAGGCAATTCCAGTAACCGGCATTAACCCGATTGTCATAGCAATATTTTGAAAAACTTGGAATGATATTAACCCAATAACCCCAGCACAAATATAGTAGCCTAACACATTATTAGAACTTAACCCGATGATCATTATTCGATAAAGCAATATAAAATACAATAATATTAATATAGATGCACCAATAAAACCAAATTCTTCACCAATCACTGAAAAGATAAAATCAGTGTGTGCTTCGGGGATTTTGCCACTTTGCACTTGTATCCCCTGGTTGAACCCACTCCCATACATTTGACCTGATCCAATACCCAGAACGGCTTGTTTTAGTTGATATCCATAGCTTAAGGCATACTCATCAGGACTAAGCCAGCCATATATTCTCTCCAATTGATGAGGTTTAATGATTTTTATAAAAATGTCATAAAAATTATTGTGTAAATAAACAAGAAAGCCGATTAATGCTATAAAACTGGAAACTACGAGTCCAACTATTTTGTAAGCTATTCCAGAAACAAGCATTAAACTAAGAGCTATTGCTCCAATGACAAGTGCGGAGCCTAAATCAGGTTGTACCAAAATAAGATAGAACGGAACAATTGATAACAAAAGTACTTTTATGGTAATGGAAATACTATGTTTAAATGAAAGCGCTCGATTTGCAAAACGTTTTAATATTACTGATAAAAATAAAATTAGAAACACTTTCATAAACTCAGATGGCTGTAAATCAAAAAAGCCGAAACTTATCCATCTTGTAGAACCATTTTTAAACGTTCCGAAAAAGTGTACAAGGATTAACAACACAATTCCTACAGAATAAAAAGGCAGTGCCCATCTTTCAAGCAATTCAAAGTCGAATAACGCCACTCCCACCAAAACAATTGCACCAATGCTGTACCAAATTACTTGTCTTTTCACATAATAATAAGGATCATGCGTTTGATATTGCCCTGATCCACTATAAACAGCAATCAAACTGTATATGAATAAACAGCATAAAGTAATCAGCAATATATAATCCAACTGAATTTCACTTCTCTTCAAATAATCCCCACCTTTCAAAACCTATAATACATCGTAATGAAACTCTATTTTTTTAATAGAAACATAGGCCGAATAGAATGTTTAAGTGAATGATGATTCCAGATTATAAGGAATTTAAATATTTTAACAATTCACTATAAAAGATAGCATCTCTGGACATTATTGGGCATCAACGTATTTCTTTTATAGGAGCCTCACCTAACAAGAATCATATTCAAATAACATCCACATCATATATATTTAAGTAGCGTGGTGTCAATGTGAATTACTGTCAATACTCGATAGAATGTCTACAGAATACGTTGAGTTTAAGTGTGACAATTATTCCTTCATGCTTAGAGACAATAAAATAATAGAACCATCATGTTTTTACAAATTGGTTTCTCGTCATCATTTTCCATGATCTCAAGATTATTCTTACTATCAACTATAAAAATGAATGAGTAAAGATAGATCAGGTTTTCCGAAGCTTACCGCTTGCTTTTCGCGGGCGAGCGCCGAGCCGCTTCGTCGCTACGCTCCTGCAGGGTCTCGTCTGTCTCGCTTTTTCCGCAGGAGTCAAGCGGACGCTTCTCCAAACCAATAAAATGCTTGTACAAAAAGAAAAAGACTGTAGAAAACTCGTTTTTCGAGTCTGTCTACAGTCTGAGCATTGCAAAAATGCAACGCTTTTAACAAAGCAATATAACCGTAAGAAACTAGCCATTAGTTAGCATTTTTCATCCGAACTATTTCCCGCATAGCTTCAAAAATTTGTATCTAGTATATAACATTTATCATTACTCGATAATGTCACATACACGTCCAATTTGACCATCTGTAAGACGGACTTTAATACCATGAGGATGGAATGAAGAATTCGTCAACAAATCCTTAACAACACCTCTTGTTTTATTGCCTGTTCGTTGATCTTTCTTTAAGATAACATCTACGACAAGTCCAGGCTTTACGTCACTTCGATTTTGTCCGTTCATTTGATAATTCCCTTCTCTGCTGCTTTGATGATTCATTTAGTATAGCATAATGATTCTACTGAATGGATAACAAGCAGCTAAAAACAATATAGAGTTTATTACCACAATATATGTATTAATTCAGAATTCTGTCTGTGCTTTTTTATCAATATCCTTCATTACTTTCCATCATTTATTTCTAAAGTTAATCTTAATGACAATAAAAATTGAGCTTACAAAAATGACTATCGTAAATAGCCATGCAACCCATTCACCAATATACTGTAAGCCGAACGGGAGTGCGATTACAATAACACCTATAAATATCGAAAAAATCCCCATATCTTTTGCAAGCTTTTCCTTGTCCCCTTTAAATTCAGATTCTTGGAAACCTGCGATTAAGCCAAGCTTTTTCTTTTTCCATATCAACCATCCACATAAGAACATAAGTAAACCCAAAATCAAACATATAAGAACAGCTATTAAAAACTCCGTATTTGAAATCATGTATTCAACACCCTCTTATAAATATTTATTGATTATTGCTTATTTCGACATTTTGTTTATAATAGTCATGAACACACAAAACTGTAACCTTCTTAATAATAGCATTTCATCCTTATTTTGTATATTTATGCAGATACTTAAAATTGATAGAAAACTTCTATCAATCGACAGAAGTTCTCTGTTACAATACTATTTTAAAAGAATAAAATGTCTGAAATAATTATTTCACTATATAATGCAATTGGACAAATTGTCCAAAGCGTTTTGTATCAATTAAAGTCAAATTGATTTGTGGATTTTTTTCTCTAAATAATGGAATACCAGAACCCAATATATGAGGTGTAACAGTTATAATATACTCGTCAATTAAGTTTTCTTTTATAAAGTCATCCAATATACTTGCTCCACCAACCATCCATATTTTAGCGCCTTTTTGATCTTTCAATTTTTTCGTAAACGCTACTACATCCTCATTTACAAAATCCACATATTCATTAGACCCTTGGTCAGAAGTCGTAAAGACATAGTTTTTCTTTTCAGGATATGGGAACGATTCTGCATGTTCGATTACATAGTCATATGTTCTTTTTCCCATAATAGTAGTGTCTATCGTTGCATACATCTCTGAATATCCATTATCCCCTTCCCCTTCTACTTCATATAACCATTGCAAGTCATCATCTTCTTTAGCAATAAATCCATCTAAACTAACACCTATATATAAAATAACTTCTCGTGACATAATTTTTGTCTCCTTTTATCTTTAGATTGTCCCTAATTGATAAAATCATAAGGTATAAACTATACTAACGATAAAACATGACAAGTAATGGCATGTTTAAAAAGAAAAGGTGAAATAAATGTCAAAAGCAAAACGATTGTTAGATATTCTTATGTTTGCTAATGCAAAAAGAAAGTTTACGGCACAAGAAATTGCGGATGAATTTAATATTTCCATTCGCACAGTTCATCGGTATATTTTAGATTTGAACGATATGGGCTTACCGATTTATGCTGAACAAGGACGGAACGGTGGATATACAGTATTACCTAATAGGCTGCTCCCTCCTATTTTATTTACAGAAGAAGAAGCTGTTTCAATCTTTTTTGCTTTTCAATCTTTAAATTACTATCGCAACTTGCCTTTTAATACAGAAATCAACTCCGTTGAACATAAGCTTTTTACTTCACTTCCGAACGATGCCAAAGTAAAAGTAGATAAAATTAGTTCCTATATCGCTTTTTGGAATCCTAAAAGGACAATTGAAACACCATTATTAAGAGATGTTTTAGACGCTTCTATTAAAAATAAAAATTTACATATTCAATATGAATCTAAATCGGGTAATAAAGCAAAGCATGTTCGTCCTATTGGTGTCTATGCCCATGATGGATTATGGTATTTGCCCGCTTATGATTATAGTAAGCAAAAAATATTACTGTATCGTGTTGATCGTATTCTTTCAATTATTTCAACTGAAAATAATGAAGATGAATTTATGAATTTAGAAGAATGGTTTGGCTCTTATGAAGTGAAAAATCCAATTCGGCTACACGTTCAATTGAAGATGGAAGGCGTACGCCAATGTAAAAGCGTGCCTAGTTTTGAAGGGCTTGTAGTAACAAACGAAGATGGTACTGGTTATATCGATTCTTTCATTGACCAAGGGGAGCTTGGCTTTATAACACCACTATTTTTTAGGCTTGGTATTCATGCACGCGTTTTAGAACCAAAGGAATTAATAGACGGTATGTGTTCACAAGCTAAAGAAATTTTAGTTATGTATCAAGATGGTAATTAAGGTATTATTTTTTATTAGTCTTGTCGATCTTCCGAAATCTGAATCTGAAATGTTTTTTTATAAGTCTTTTACTTCAACTAATCTGCCTTAGAGCAACAAAATTTTATCCAACACAAATTAAAAGCCAGGGTTAATGTGCTCTTGCTTCAGATTGAATACAAAACTTGATTTTGGTTTCTAGCCATCATTTTCAATCACCTCAAAATTATTCTTACTTTCAATTATTAAAATGAATGCGTAAATAGAAAAGTAGAAAGGTCATTTTATTGGTTTGGAGAAGCGTCCGCTCGACTCCTGCGGGAAAAGCGAGACAGACGAGACCCTGCAGGAGCTTAGCGACGAAGCGGCTCGGCGCTCGCCCGCGGAAAGCGAGTGGTAAGCTTCGGAAAACCTAATCTATCCTGTATAAAAATGAAAAGACTATAGAAAACTCGAATTTCTTCGCAGTTTGTCTACAGTCTGAAGTCTATTTAATTGAATGAATCAATAGAAAATTAGAAGGCAACATTTTATTGGTTTGGAGAAGCGTCCGCTCGACTCCTGCGGGAATAGCGAGACAGACGAGACCCTGCAGGAGCTTAGCGACGAAGCGGCTCGGCGCTCGCCCGCGGAAAGCGAGTGGTAAGCTTCGGAAAACCTAATCTATCCGGTTTAAAAATAAAAAGACTGTAGATAATCCGTTTTTTCCTAGTTTGTCTACAGTCTTACATCTATTAAAATGAATGAGTCAATGGAAAAGTAGAAAGTAGCATTTTCTTGGTTTGGAGAAGCGTCCGCTCGACGCTCGCCCGCGGAAATCGAGTGGTAAGCTTCGGAAAACCTGATCTATCCTGTTTAAAAATAAAAAGACTGTAGATAATCCGTTTTTTCCGAGTTGGCACATGAAGTTATTTAATGGCATCTGGAAGCATAGAAACAGGATTAACTGACTTGAAAATCACAATTGAAGGGGAATCTAACATACCTTTTTGGAATCATGATTTGAAAGTTAAAGCTTTTTGACACTATTAGAATCCATCGACATTAAACATTATTATGAAGATAACAAAGTTGATGAAGCTGATGAATCGTATAACAAAATCATCCAAACAGCTAAAGCGGCTTTTGGTTATGACTTAGTAAATTTTGATTGATTAAATTCCCCCTCAAATTGTTCATTAACTTAAACAGGAAATAACCTTCGAATAGCTTGTGCAGTATCTTTATGCTCGAAAATGACAAAAGGCATCGAGAGTGAGCTTCTTGATGCCTTTTGTCGACAGTCTGAAACCTGCAATAAGCAAGGTTTTTTAGGACTCTATTTTTATTTAATTTCTTTCCATAAAGACAATGCGAATATCCAATTTGGATCTCCATTTCCTTGATGGCTTTGAAGAGCTTCATATATTTTACCTTTGTGCTCTACTTTATCACCTTTTGTGTACGCTTTATGAGGATTCCAAATATCACCAGAAACTGATGTATCCGGTTTAATTGGATTAGAATCGGTACTTTTCCAAATTTCAGCTGTTAAGTTTGGATACCCTAGGGCCGCCACCTTTTGGATCGTATTATTATTTGGGCGTAATCCCCATTTTTCAAAAAATGGAATTAAATTTTGTTGAGCTGCTTTGGAGGCTTCAATCATAAATAATTGTTTCTTATCTTCATTATTTTTAGGTAATACACTATCAGACATATCTCTATACGATTGATGCAATTTTGGATAAAATTCTTCTCCATACGCTAGATTTAATTGCCATAGCATAGCAAGTTTAACAAAAAGATCACTAATCTCGTCATAATTCTTATTCTGCTGTTCTAAGTATTGAAAAACCTTAGGATAAACACCTTCTTTTTCTAATCTGGTCCGTTGACCAAATGCTTTTTCTACAGCAAGACTATAAATATTGTTCTGAACATCTGTCATATTATGAAATGCCCAAGGACTTTGTTGTCTCATATGCCCCGCCTCATGCCACGGGCCCCATCCATCATTTATAAATTTATCAATATCTAACACATGTTGGATTGCATCTCCTACATATGCAGTTCTATAAGGGTATGCATACATAAAATAATCTAGAGAATTGTTATCCTCAACATAATGTAGATAATGTTTATCTACTTGTCCTTCAGATAAGCCAGATATTTTATCTTGAATCCTAGTAGCTTCATCCAACTTTTTCAATAGTTGAGTAGGATCTGTGTTAGAGCCGATTAAATATTTTTTAACACGTGCCGGGCTAGCAGTTATCAATACACGCTCCCCTTTTAATTCCACCGTATGTGCATTTGGATATTGATTAAGCATATCTATTAAATCTTGTTTCGTATGCTTTCCAAGTTCATAGAGAGGGGTAGCCGTTCCGCCTGTTGTTACTGTTGTTTGAATGGTGCCTCCTTGTTGTTTATTGTAAAAATAAATCATCCCACCATTTGGAGACTGTATAGTGTTTGGACCAGGTTTTAATGTAAAGGATTTTATTTTTGAATCTTCTCTCCAAGAAGCATCATATGAAAAAGTTCCAATGTATGCTTCGATATTTTGATTTCCTGCTACCTGAATGATTATTTGTTCATTAGGCCTAGCGTATATCCCAGTCGGTTCATTAGGACTAAATTGTCTATCTCTTCTTTCGCTATTTTGGAATTTCGCGATATCTCCTTTTCCTGGAACTGAAAACTCCCGATTTTCCACTTTCGCAAATTTTTCGTTTTTTAACACGTTAGATACTTTCTGTTGCTGTGTTTGTTCTTCCGCAAAGACTTCTAATGAAGGCGTTATTCCGGTAGCAAACATAGAAAATAGAGCAGTTGCCATCACTAACTTTTTTGATTTTTGTTTCTGTCTTCTTTTCATCATATCTCTCCTACTATTTTTTATTTATTCAAATCAAGTATATACTATTACCTATATTTCCATAGTACCTTTTGATGCATTTTTTTACATTTTTTCTATAAATCTTCCAATATCAGCGCATTATAAATCATTCTTAACTCCTTATACAGATCAAATAAACATATCAATAAACACTTTGAATAGTATTATTAATACAAAATTATAGAAAATAATACCTTTATTGACATAATTTATTTATTATGTAAGACATCATTCAACGTCATATATGGAAAACGTAAGTGGCAATAGCCGACCATTTACGACATTCTGATGATATCAAGCAAATCTATGCGAGGCGTATAGAAACAATTGAACGTGTTTTTGCGGATGCTTACTTTTACTGCCATGAATTTGAAAAATATTGCTACTTGGACATGACAAGCTTTTTATAAAGAGAATATTGCTAGAAGAGTATGTTCTCTTTAGTAGGAGAATGCTATTTGCTGAACATAAAAAAAAGACAAAAGGCATCGTGAGTGAGCTTAGCTTCGGAAAACCTGATCTATCCTGTTTGAAAATAAAAAGAAAGAGAAAGAGTGTAGATAATCCGTTTTTTCCGAATCTGTCTACAGTCTCTATTTAATTGAATGAGAGTAAACAGAAAAGTAGAAGGTAGCATTTTATTGGTTTGGAGATGCGTCCGCTCGACTCCTGCGGGACCAGCGAGACAGTCGAGACCCTGCAGGAGCGTAGCGACGAAGCGGCTTGGCGTTCGCCCGCGGAAAGCGAGTGGTAAGCTTCGGAAAACCTGATTTCTTGCAGAATTAAACAACTTTATTTCCATAAAAATAGACTAAGAGCTGTGACAGCTTTTAGTCTACTGTTGCATTTATAATTAATTATCACTTTACATTAATTGTTCCATCTTCACTTTTGAGATCCAATGTATTAGTTGCATCACCAATTGTACCTACTTTAGATTTTTCAGTATTCGTGTTTATCTTCAAACCATCTAAATTCAGTGTTATATCAGATGAATTACTGCTAGCAGATACCATTAGTGAAGTAGGAACTTCTTTAAAAGATACCGCAATATCACCTGACTTTGTTTCTACAAGTAATGACTTTCCTTCTGCTGCATCTTCAACTTTTACTTCACCATCTTTTGAAGTAATTTTCATCTTAGTGCTGGCCACATTTTTAAGATAGTTATCACCAGAAGTAGATACTACATTTAAATTATTTAACGAACTGTTTTTTATACTTAGTTCCCCATCTTTTGAAGTAAATATACCTTTCTCTACTGACAGCCCTTCCATTTTCCCAGTACCGGAGTCGTTTGAAACTATAATATTTTTTATCTTTACAGCATTCATTTTTATATCACCAAAGCTATTATTCACTGAAAGCGTATCTAATACATTATTTGGGATAGAAATGTAGATAGTTCCTCTTTTTCCGAAACTGAAATTATTAGTAAAACTTCCACCTTCGTCTTGCTGATTAATTATTATTTTTTCACCATTATTTTCGATTGTTACTGGGTCACTCTTTTTGTCTTTTTGTTTTCCTTCAACTGAAATTGTTAATTTGTTTGATTCAGTATTTTTAAACTCAAGATCCCAAGATTCATTGTTTATGACTACTTCTTTAATCGCCTCTATTTCAACTGAAATTTCTTTCCTATAATTCTTTCCTTTTCCCGCCATCAAACTTAAAACTAATCCACCTATAGCTATGATTGCTATGGAAACTATAAAGATTTTTTTCACTTTTTATTCCTCATTTCCTTTTAAGCTAAATCTAGTTTTTCAACTTTATGGTAAGAAAGATAGCCTATTAGAAGTCCAAGTAGACATAGTGTAATTGGTACTCCAATGAATTGAAACAAATTAACCTGACTTCCACCATTAGATACATTTCCGTTAATTATGAAGCTAATTAATACTGCCGAGGTAATCGTTGTAGCCGTTGATTTTTTTCTCATACCAAAATAAAGAGGAATTAGGCTTACTCCAGCAATCATAAAAGCACTAATAATAGTTGTTGGCACTGTAGAGATCATATCACTCAAACTAACAGGTGTTTCAAAGAACCCAAAAGTTGGATTAAAGAAGTAAACTAATATACTTATGATAAAAGTAGAAATGATTATGCTAAAAAAACAGAATACAAAGACAATAGATAACTTAGCTTGCATTAATTTTTTTCGTTTCAGCGGATAGCTGAATAATAATTGAATCGTTTTGTTCCTGTATTCTTCAATTACTAAACGAGATAAAATGACACTCGAAAAAATTATAAATACGATTCTTATAAAAATATTAGCTAAAGACATGAATTCAACATAATCTGTAAACATCAGATCATCTTCAACTTTAGAACCCCACGCCATAAGAGAAACTGCCGCGAAGATTCCCACGATACAGATTATTAATCCTTTAAGATAACCAGATAACTGATTTTTTTTCCATTCTAATTTCATTAATTTAATCAAGTTAAACATCTCCATATAATGTTTTTTATTTTATTCTCAAGCAATAGTGACTAGGTTATTACCAATTCTTTTCTTGAACGTATTTCTAATTAAATCACATCTTCCTTCTCAATATTACGAATGGCTAAGTAAGCATTCATTACTCCGATGACGGCGAGTCCTAATTGAAAAGGAATGATAGTGACCATTGAAAATACAGGATTAGTAGAACAAGCAATCATCACCACTAAGAGCGATGAAAATATAGTGGTCGGAACAGAAAATTTTCGCATTCCAAAATACAAAGGAATCAAGCTAATTCCTGTAGAGGCCATGGAATATGGGATCATTTTGAAGACCTCAGTAAAATATTGACTGGCAGTGATTGAGAAAGGAACAAAGTGATAATAATCATTAATGATAGTAAATAGACCTCCAACAATAATATTAGTCAATAACATGGTGATAAATGTCAATGCAGATGTAATTAACAATTTGCTAGCAATCATTTTCTTTCGATTAACTGGATATGAGAACATAATTAATATAGTTTTATTTTTATATTCTTCAATAACTATTTTCGCAATTAATACTGCGGCAAAGACAATAAATGTAGCTCTGACCATTGCGCCTATCAATATAAAGGCATCTTGATGTGTTGTAACGATTAAGTCGCCTTCTTTTTGTGTTATATACATAATGAAACACAGTATTGCTGTCATGAGGATGTTTGCGATAATTGCGCTTTTTATATACCAACCAAATTTGTTTTTCACTAGTTCTAATTTGATTAATTTAAGCATGAATCCCTTCTCCGTTCATTAATTTCATGAAGTATTCTTCTAATGAGCTATGCTTTTTGTTGATACTTTCAATCTCAATATCATTCATAATAAGTGCCTTTGAAATCTCTTGTTGAGTTACAGTCATTTCATAAATGCGGATATTCTTTTCATTCATAATTTTATAATTATTTAATCCTAGATGATGATCTAAAATGTAAGCTGCTTTTTTAATATCTTGAACCGTTACCTCAATATAATCCGTTTGTTCCCCATTGATACTTTCCATCGAAACTTCTTTTAACAGTTTCCCATTTTGTATGACTCCTATTGTATCCGCCATTTGTTCCATTTCAGCTAATATATGGCTCGAAACTAATAGAGTAATGCCATATTCTTTACAAAGCATCTTAAAAAGATCTCGCAATTCTTTAATACCAATAGGATCTAGACCATTGATAGGTTCATCTAAAATTAACAGTTCTGGTTTTGTCGTAATCGCTCTAGCAATTCCTAATCTCTGTTTCATACCAAGAGAAAAATCTTTTACTTTTTTGTCATCGACATTGTGTAACTTCACAAGATCTAAAGCATGATCAATAGACTTCTTATCATAATAGCCCATGTACTCACAATGTAAGTAAAGATTCTCTCGAGCTGTTAGTTTGTCATAAAAAATAGGATATTCAATAATTGTTCCCATTCGTTTTAACACTTCATATGAAGTATTCGTTAACTTCTCACCGAAAATTTCTATATCACCACTTGTTGGTTTAATTAAATTTGTAATCATTTTCATAATCGTTGTTTTACCAGCCCCGTTCGGACCTAAAAACCCGTAAATTTCACCTTTTTTAACATTCATATTTACTCCGGAAACAACCTCTTTTCCTTCAAATACTTTTGTTAGTTGATTTGTTCTTAATATATATGTCATATTGTTTTCCCCTTTCGCTGTCTATTTTAATTGTATGGAACGATCTTCTCTTTTTTCTTACTCAATTCTTACAAAATCCTTAAGCTTAGAGAAAAGCACAAAGGGGACACTTAATAAAAGTCAACCCTTCCAATCAGAATGGGATATGAATCGTTGTTAATTTTCATAATCTTGAGGTAGTGGTTTGATTGACAATGAGTCCTAGAAAAAGAAAAAAGCTTGTAGAATGCTTCTTCCTACAAGCTAATATTTCATTCTTTTTAACATAATTGTAAATACTGTTTTGTCAAAAGGCTTGCTGGAAAGATGAATTTCCCCACCCAAAGCCTCCACAAGACGCTTCGTAATCGTCAACCCAAGCCCACTACCTTGATATATACGGTTTCTTGAATCTTCTAATGTGTACATACGCTCAAAAACCTTATCAATATGTGACTCAGAAATCCCTTTTCCTTTATCCCAAATATCAATGTACACATTCTTTTCATCGCTTTTTAAGGTCATACCAAGTGTTTTACC
This sequence comes from Viridibacillus sp. NPDC096237, assembly GCF_050278625.1. Lineage (NCBI taxonomy): Bacteria > Bacillati > Bacillota > Bacilli > Caryophanales > Caryophanaceae > Viridibacillus > Viridibacillus sp. NPDC096237. The sequence goes on from NZ_JBNNTI010000021.1 coordinate 15,508, forward strand.
ATCTTCGCCATACTTAATTGCATTTGAAATCAAATTATTTAATACTCTACTTAACACTTCTGTATTTCCATGTCCATATAACTGTTCATTTGGTATATCAATATCAACTGAGAAGCCCTTTGCAATAAGTAAATCGTAGAACGATAAAATATTTTCCTGACATACTTCATTCATATTAATTCTAGTTAACTCTATTTCTTTATCTCCTGACTCTAATTTCGATAAATCGAAGAATTTATGAATGAGTTCCATTACTTCAATCGTTTTTATATGTACCTTTTTCAATAAAACTTGTCGTTCATCCTCGGTCATTGTAGGATCTGTGTGTAACATTTCGACATAGCCAAGAACAACCGTCAGCGGTGTTTTCAAGTCATGCGATATATTAGAGAGCATTTTGCGCATAGACATTTCTACCTTCGCTTGATCGGCTTTTGTTGTCTGTATTGCTACTATTAAATGATTAATGGTAACTAATAACTTTTGCATTTCTTTATTGTCTGTCACAACTAATAACTTTTCAACTGTTTGCTTTTCTAAAATATTCTGTAGCTTCTCATATATGTATCGTAAATCCTCATCTTTATTTTTCTGCATTCTATATTGAAAAGAGATAAAACCTATTAATATAGCAATGATCATTAGCAAAAAAAATACCATTTTACATCACTTCCAACTTATATCCGATTCCCCACAACGTTTTAATGTATTCTGGGTTTGATGGATCATCCTCTATCTTTTCTCGCAGTCTTCTCATATGAACATTAATAACATTTTCATCGCCAAAATATTCTTCATTCCAAATGAGATTATAAATTTGAGCTTTTGAAAATACACGATTGCGATTCTTTGAAAATAGTTTTAATAGCTCAAACTCTTTAGAGGTAAGTTTAATGACTTCACCTTTCTTCCAAGCTGTAAAATTGATTATATCTATTTTCAAATCACCAATTTGTATAATTTTCTCTTCTACCTTTTGAGGAATTGAATATTTTGTCGAACGACGAATCCCCGCCTTCACCCGTGCAGACAACTCAATCATTGAAAAAGGCTTACAAATATAATCATCTGCTCCTAGCCCTAATCCAATCGCCTTATCCACATCTGTATCCTTTGCAGACATCATTAAAATTGGAACAGCACTACCTTCGCGGATCAATCTCACAACTTCTAAACCATCTAACTTCGGCATCATTATATCAAGAATGACTAAATCAAACGCACCTTTCATAAATTTAGCCAGTCCATCTTCCCCATCCGAAGCTGTTGCTACAACAAATCCCTCTTTTGTTAAATAGTTTTCTACCATTTCTTGAATAGAAATATCATCTTCGACAAGCAAAATATTAGATTGCATTCTTTTCTCACCTCTAGTTTATATATATAATTATACCGCAATATGGATTGCCTGTGAAAAAAAGGTTGTATTTTGATTTAGTAAAAATCAAGAATATCCAAATACCAGGATTTTTCATTTTTCTTTTTTGGTATCCTATACCCAATCTACAACTATGTGCATTAGTGTTAGTTCCAACAGAAGAGGGCCCCTTTTATAAAAGGCTCTTTTTTATGAGTGAAGTAATCGATGATATTCCATGTAATCATGGCAACAATGAAATATAAATATTTTTTTTGATAGATTTTAATAAACTCAGCACTCCCATTTCATGCGCTACTTTTATATTATTCATATATGTTTCTGGATATCTATTGAGGTAGAGCCGATTGATTATTTTCAAATAACTTCTTCAATAATTCTTCTTTAGTAAATTTTCCATAAAGACCATAAATATATTATTAAACCGACAATTCCTAACGTAATTCCTATTAATGCTTTAATTTTTGATTGAACTTTTAACCAAGTGAAAATGCTATGTACTACTATTCCAATAGAAAAGAGCAAACCGCTAATTATTTTCAAAAAAACTATGTCAAATATTCGTTCAATTAATAAAATTAGAATACTAAGTGCTATCAAACCGTAAGTAGAAAGAACGCTTTTTTTCGTCAACTCTTTCTTAAACTGATTTCGCTCTACTTCTGACATCTTCTTAAAAGCTCGCCTCATCATAACAGTTGGTATCAAAGTAAATAATAGCAATTGTATAATTGCATCTATTTTCATCAAATCCCACTTCCTTATACTTCATTGCCCTAAATTTCAAAACTTACTAATTTATCTAATTGTAAAATAAGATAAATAAAAAAACGAACAAGTGAAATATGAGGGCACTGAAAAAGTCCATAAAATAAATTTTAGCCATGGCTTTTTCTTCGATATCGTTAATTTCCGTTCCGGCGGACGCTTTCCTGGGGACGAACCTTGAGCCTCCTCGTCGCTAACGCTCCTGTGGGGTCTCAAGATGTTCGCTAGTTCCCCAAGGAGTCGCCGCCTGCACTCCAATCAACTAGTTTTATCGTTACGCAAACACCAAAGGAGCTTCGAGACCAACAAATTGGTAACTTGTGCAAGCTACACAAATTTAGATACGGTTATCGAAAAATCACAAAATCATTAACAGGTATTAGTGAGAAAACGGTGCAACGTGTTATGCAAAAATATAACTGGCAGTGCGGTGTAAAAGTAAAAAAACGTAAACGTACGGGCCAACCAGCTTATATCGCTCCCAATTTATTAGCCCGCGATTTTAGCGCAACAAAACCGTTAGAGAAGCTAGTAACAGATATTACTTACTTGCCTTTTGGACAAACCATGATGTATCTTTCAAGTATCTTAGATCTGTTTAATGGCGAGATTATTGCACAAATCATTGGATCTAAGCAAGATACAGCCTTTGTTTTATGTTTTACATACGCTCAATCAATTACCTAATTTACCAGAGGGCTGCATTCTGCATAGTGATCAAGGATCTGTCTATACATCTTATGTATATCAAAAAACAATCAAAGAAAAGGGAATTACCATGAGCATGTCTTGTAAAGGCACGCCCGTTGATAATTCCCCAATCGAAACGTTTCACTCTTCGCTAAAGTCTGAAACGTTCTACCTCGACGAAATTTATCGCACGACAAATGCGTGCGTAATAAATATGGTTGAAGAATACATTTATTATTATAACAATATCTGGATTAAAACGAAATTAAACAGCCAGTCGCCGGTACAATACCATCAACTAGCTGCAAAATAAGGTGTTTTCTTATTGTCTCAAAAACGATACTCAGTAGTGCCGGTGTTTACTATTAAAGAACATTACATTTACCTAGCTCATTATTGTCCTCTATTTTTGGCCTTCTTATTTCTATATTAAGCATAGATACTTCCTCCAATCACTTTTTCACTATTCTCATTTACATTTTTATGAATTTTAAATTCATTTTCACATAAACAAAGTAAAGGTAATTTAGAGCTGAGAAAATCTTAAACAATCTCTTCAATATCAGCTAAATCTTCGGTTGTAAGTTTTATCTCACTTGCTTTAAAATTTTCTAATATTTGTGCAGTCTTCTTCCCCCCAGGTATGACCGCTGTTACACCTTTTTGTGCTAATAACCAAGCGATTGCTAAATTGCCTACAGTTGTATCTTTCCTCTTAGCTATTTCTTTTAATTTCTCAACTTTTGATAAGTTAGCTTGGAAATTTCCATCTTTAAAAAGATCGACACTATTTCGCCAGTCTCCTGCATCTAATTTCAACTCTTTTGTATACTTTCCTCCAAGGATACCAAAAGCAAGAGGACCATAAGCAACAACAGCTATTTGATGAACGTTACAATATGGCAAAATTTCTGATTCAATATCACGGTTTAGCATGTTGTATTCAAGCTGTACTACATCAATATCCCCAGTGCTATTTGCTTCTTTTAACTGTGAAAGTGACACATTGGAAATACCGATAGCTTTGATTTTCCCTTCTTGTTTCAATTTCACCAATTCGGCAACAGCTAACTCTAGCGAAGCGCCAGGTTCAGGGAAATGGATATAGTAAATATCAATGTAGTCTAAGCCTAATCGTTGTAAACTGGCTTCACAAGCACTACGTAAAAAAGCAGGTTCATTGTTTACAGTTGATTGACCTTGATCATTTACCGTTCTTGCACCCTTTGTAGCTAGTATATACTGATTCCGTGGGAAACTTTGAAGTACCTCGCCTACTAATTCTTCTGAACGACCTGGGCCGTACACATCAGCAGTATCAATGAGTGTTACACGGTTATTTAATGCCACTCTCACTAACTCTTTTCCTTCTTCCTCATTCAAGTTTTCGTATAAATTATGTCCACCTACTGCGTTCGTTCCAAAACCAATTGTAGAAATTGAAATACCTTGTTTTTCGATTGTTGTATAGTTCATCCAAGATTCCTCCTTTTACATTTAGCGTGATAAGTAATGAGTTCTTCAGCAATTAAGCGACTATAACTGATGATTTTTTTGGAAAGCTGATTAAATTTTCGCCGTGATATATTTTCAGTTGAACCAGAAATGGCAAAGGCTGCTACAACTTCTTGGTTGATCATAATCGGGGCTGCTATACATCGCATACCGATTTCAGTTTCTTCATCATCAATAGCATAGCCACGTTTGTTTATTTCTTGGATATGCCGTAAGAATAGATTCTTTTCCTGAAACGTTTGAGAAGTCATTGGCGTAAAGTCGATAGTATCAATTAAGGATTGTTTATCTTCTTCGGACGGAAAAGCCAGTAGTACTTTTCCAATGGCGGAATGATGCACTTTAGATTTTCTCTTCCTTGACTGCACATCAATCTCAATACCCTCTCTATTCACAATTCGTTTCGTAACAAGTTGCTCATCTTCGATAACAGCAATATAAACATTTTCATGTATTTCTTTTACGACTTCAAATGGTGTTTCTAATCGATGCCAAGGAATCTTTTTAGGGTTCACAATGACCGTTTGAAAAAATGCCTGATTCACATAGAAATATGCCTTATCTTTCGTGATCAACTTGTATTCTTGTAAAATTGCTAAAATCCGATAAGTTGATGTAGAACTTAATTCAAGTGCATTCCCAATCTCAGTCGCTTTCAGTTTTGCATGCTGTTTTAATAACTCTAACATCCTAAGACCATTTTGCAATGTTCTTTGCTCAGTTGCTTTCAACTCACTCACCTCACTATATGTTTAGCATAATGATTGCTTGAGGAAATAGAAAATAATTGTACGATTTTTTCGTATATAGGGAAAATAGGCGGATGAATTGCTATTTTTTTGACTCTCAATAACTTGACTAAACGTAAAGACTATCACTTAATTCTTTTAATTGTGTACATCCTGATACCTTTTTCTCTCCATAAAATATATCACAATAAGGACTGAAAGAAGATTTAATAGCGTAGCTGTTAATATCAGCAATAGGCTTAAGCTATGATACGGATTACAATCAACAGTAACAAGATGTAACCACTCACCGCTGTATTTCGATTTAGATCCCAAATATCCACTTTGCATACACTTTTTTTAATTATTATTGAAGAATAGTTAAAATAATTGACTTTATCTGCAGAAACTATTTTCCTATACATTATTTTATAATAGGATATTTTCATATCATGATTAGGAAGCGATTTCTTGTTTTTCACAATATTTCTAGCTATTATTTTTGCTATACTATCAGTTTTAAATACCAATAAGCTAATCTGTTTAAAAGATTATCCATCAACAAGGCAATTAAATTTGCAAACTAAAATACTCATGACAATACCTATAATCGCCTTACTTATACTTTCAATTGTTATATACAATTTTCATTCTTTATATGAAGAATGAATGTCTCACGCATTACTTTTATTAAGTATTTGGATGCTAACTACCTACTCTATTTTTATTTATAGAAATATAAAAAGTCTAAATAATAATTTAACTACTACAATTACATTAGCTTTGATGAGCCTTATTGCAGCAATCTATTTCACTCCTCTTGATCGATATAATAAATTGTTTAACAGCCATTATTACGTAGTACCTTTCTTTATTAGCTTAAGCTTAATTGTCATTACATACATAAATCTAATTAGGATTAGGAAAGCTTTTTTCTCGGTACAAACAAACTAATTAAATTGTTTATAGAGGAAGTATATTAAGGCAGCCAAATATAGAGTAAACCCTTGAATCCGACCAAAACTGGTCTAATCCAAGGGTTTTTTATGTGTGAAATAACGTGAAAGAGACCTTCATAAACTAAAAGGGTCTGCACTTGTTTTCACTGTTTTTTTGAATCACACTCCACGTTTATTGTTTTTGACTATACTAATTGCAATACTTCAAAAGAGTTGGATTTTGAACACTTAAAATTTAATTTTTAAGTTGATTTGAATTCGTTTTTTATTATACAAGCCTAATATATATTGTAAAATTGCTAGGGTGGCTCTTAGGACAATGATTAAACAATGTCCTAAGAGCGTTTTTTCAACATCATGTCTCCCAATCAACTTACCCAGACTGTATAACCAGCCCAATCATCTTCCTCAATAACCGCAACGTAACATCCGTAAACTTCTCCACACTATCTGCCGCAACAGATTGAGGTCCGTAAATCATTCGGAACAACTGCAGCTGCTCCTCAGTAGGCATATCTGTATTCAAGAATAAATGCATAACATGGATGCCTTTCTTCTCTGCTTCCATCACCGCTTCTGCTGTATCAACAATTCCATTTAGCGCATAGCCAAATGCAGAGGGTTCCCCGTCTGAGAAAACGAGTAAAAAGCGATGCTTTTCATCGCAAGCTGCTAATCGCTTCATCATCCATCGAATGGCAAAGCCGTCACGATTATCTTCATGTGCTTCTAATGCCATTATGGCAGAGCCACTATCCTTTGCTCCGTCCTCTAATTTATGCACCCACTCAAATGTATTCGGTTGTTTTTCTTCCGTTGCCTCATACGCATCTTCGTAAAAAGAGACGATTTCATGTGTGATGCCCATCTTGCGTAGAACATCATGGAAAAGTAGAACCGCTTGCTTTGTTTCATCCATTTTATCAATCATGGAAGCTGAGCCGTCAACTAATAAACCAAACACTGCATCTAGAGGCTTTGCTGGTGAATTTTTCTTATAAAAGGGTTTTGGTCTTTCATCGATTAAAAAGGTTGTTAGCTTGGAGGAAAGTCGACCTTTTGTTAAATGATCTCGTCTGGCGATTTCCTTCTGAGCCATACGCTTTCTGAATTCAGCCATTAATGCCTTTACATAAGGCTCTTGCGCATTGCGCCAAGCGACTAAATCATCCATTGAACTTGCTTCTCGGGTCGTTTCAATTCTTCTCTCTTCATAGATAACGTTGCGATGTTCTTCGCCAAAGTATTTGCCAGCACTTTTTTTCTCAGGGGGCAATTTTTTCACATCGTTAGTATCATCTTGTTGAACAGAATCCTTTTGATCTTGTGCACCACCAATACCGACTTCAGAAATCTCTGCGTCTTCTCGTCCTTCTTCTCCTTCTGTTGACATGGCTTTTCCTTCGTTACCATGTTCTAGCTCATAGCGCATATGGACACCCTCATCAGACTGCGATTCTCGGTGCCATGTACGAAACAACTCTTCTATCGTTTCTTTTGCCTCGTCTTTGTCACCTTGTTCTTGTTCCGTCACACCTTTATGTTCTTTAAACTTCGCTGCTTCTGCTATAGAATCCATGACTGCATAGTAAGTATGCATTAAGTCCTTATCCAAATGCTCCAAAATCATAGCCATCATGCGATAAACAAGCCGAATACTATCTTCTGTAGAACGAGTATCATAAAGAGACTGCCAAGTGAATTGAAGAGTTTCAAAAAAGTCTGGCATACTAGATGTATCAAATTGCATAGAACCTTCATGTGCCATGATGAATAAGTAATTTAAAGTGGCATCGGCTAAAAAGCCCTTTTGTAAATTAACTTGAAGCTGTTGTTTATGAAACTCCAAATACACTCTTCGTCTTACATTAAATGCCTCACCTGTACCTGGCCGTTCCTTCTCAACCGCATCCATCAAACGAAATTCTTCTGCCATTAAAACAAGTTGTTCAAACAAATGTACATAAGATCCCCCTTGCAGTTCTTCAAGTAGTTCTAAAAAAGGTTGCACCGAAAAATAGCGCCAAAATCCTGCCGCTAGCAAATAGATATCAGATAATCGTCCTGCATGCATGATTTCTTTCTCACGATGACGCCAAAAAACACTCATTGAAAGTGCTTGCTCCTTTGGACGTAATTCTAACACTTGTCTCTCGGTTAAAGATAAGTATGGCGCATGAGATAGAGCTCGCGTTAATTGCTCATAATGGAGCATCTGGCGTGCATTAATCTGTTCATTATTAAATTGAATAAAGCGATTCATCTGTGACATGCGATATCAACCTCACTTCACCCACGTTTTAGCTAATTCCATTACGAGCTCACGTTCACCAATGTCATCCAATTTTTCTGCAACTGCATAACGAATTGCACGTAGTGGTTCAATATATTGAGCTAATTCAGTTGCGTCCAGTAAACTACGAATAGATGCGGCTTCTTCACTTAGTAAGCCATTCTGTACCTGTCCCTTCAAATCTTCTGCTAAATTGTACATAACATTTTTCAAACTTTGTGGTGCATTTGGGAAAGCATTCTCCCATAAATTTTTAAGTTGCTCACCAGCTAAATATGGAATGCTATAGGAAATAAAACGATTCTTCAGCGCCTCATTCATTGGTGCTGTACCGATGTAACCTTCATTGATTGCCGATAGCACATTAAAATGTGGATGTGCTTGTATTACTTCTCCCGTAAACGGATTCGTTAACATACGACGGTAATCAAGAACACTATGCAAAATCGGTAACGTCTCCGCCTTTGCCATGTTGATTTCATCAATATATAGTAAATGTCCTTCCTTCATCGCCTTAACAACCGGACCTTCCACAAACTCAATTACTGTTTCTCCGTCCTTTTGTACAATCGTCTTAAAACCAAGTAAGCTTTCTGCATCTAAATCAACCGAGCAGTTGATACTGTGCATCGGCTGTCCGAAATAAGCAGACACCGATTCAGCTAACTTTGTTTTACCTGAACCAGCTGGACCCTTTAATAGCACTGGTTTTTGCAAAGCAACACTTATTAATACATCTTGCCACAGCGTTGGATCTGGTGAAATATAGCCGCCATTTCCAATAAGTAATACCTGTTCTTCACTATATATACGAGCTAGGCGCTCATTTTTTACCTTTTCAACTAATTCATGCATGATTAGTTCCCCCTTGTTGTGCTTACATATGATAAAAAACGACTTTCGCATATTTTTGCGGAAGCCGTTTTTGGTTTGATATTACTTATTCAAAGTATTCTTTGTAGAAGCCACCAATATGTCCTGAATTATCGATTACAAAAATGAATTCTTCCGTTTCATTTTTCACTTCATATTCTTTTCCAACTGTTAGTACATTTGATACAAGGTATTTTTTTGCATCTGTTTGTTTACAAGTAACTGTTTTAATTGTTGGTGCGTCTTTCCATTTTAAATGTAACATGTAGAAACAACCTCTCTTATTAGAAAATCCTTAATGAATACGTAAATAGATTACATTCTCCTATTTTAAACGATTTTCACTGGATTGTGCGAGAAAAGCGCATAATTTTTTGAGAAATTGTAACTGAATACTAAAGTTATTTATAAACACAAGCCAAGCTTAACAACTTTTATTAGTTAAAGCTCTTCGTAATTAGTAAAAAATTCATATACAAAAATTCATCATTTTTAGTAACCCACTAATTGTAAGTAACACCATCAAAAGATATTTTATGTTAAAATAGGTTATATTTGAAAAAATATTTAGGAGGGAAGTAAATTGTTATACATAGCTTTGCTTACTAGCATTATTTTATCCATCATATTACCCACAATATCAAAGAAATTCAACCTTACTCAACATACAGGAGGTTTAGCAATTTTTGTTAGTTTTATAATTGGAATGTTTATCGTAAATGAGCAAATACACTATACAAATCCAATAATTATCAGCGCTTCCTTAATCGTTATTACATCAATACTCGTTCAAAACTTTAAATTATCTAATATTTGGACGTTATTTGGCCAAATTCTTGCAGCACTAATAGTTATTTTAATAGGCAGCGTAGAAATCAGCTTTATTAATCATATCGAATTAGGCTATTTAACAATTCCTTTCACATTACTATTTATTGTTTGTTTTACAAATACGACTAACATTGAAAAAAGTCCTGATGGCTTAATAACATCGCTTTCAATAATTACTTTAGTTTCTTTATCAATAATCGCATTTATACAAGGGGACTCGTTTGCTGCAACAACAGGATTGCTACTTATTGTATCTACTTTAGGCTTTCTGCTGTACAGCTCCATTTCATCAAAAGTTGACATTGGTAATACAGGAACTATTTTATTAGGTTTTATGATAGCTATAATTTCATTGTTCCTTGTTAAAACAAGCATCTTAGCGATTTACGTTCCACTATTTACTCTAGCTGTACCTATAGGTCTGTATTACTATTTCATTAAATACAACTTTACAAATAAACAATCTACGTTGATTTGTTGTACAGTCGCAATTCTACTTAGTATACCTGTATTTCTCCTTTCAACTTCAGTGTTGTGGTGCGTAATAATCGTATTAACAATGATCATAGTTATTTCTCAATTCTTCCATAAATACAGATTTATTTAGAAGAAAAATCGAGAAAGGCTTTCTTAAAACGATTGCTTTTGTAGGTTCTTAATAAGATTTATTATTTGGAACTAGAATAGAAAAAATTGCTTAACTTTATATATGATAATTCAAAAAATCTGATATAATCATTTTATATGGAAAACAATGTATAATTATTAACCAATTACTGAGAGGAAATAATCTTGAAAGGAGGTATAAGACAGTGGATAAATTAAGAAGTGACTCTTCAAAATAAAATTTTGAGGAGGATAATAAAAATGAAATTAACATTTAAAAATAGTAAAAGTATCGATAGTGAACAATTAAAAAATTTATATAACGATGTTGGTTGGACTGCTTATACAAAAGATGTAGCATTGCTTCAACAAGCATTACTTCAATCTTTAGAGGTCGTATCTGCTTGGGATGATAACAACTTAGTGGGGTTAATTCGTATAGTCGGTGATGGTTTAACGATAATTTATATCCAGGACATACTTGTATTAAATGAGTATCAAAACAAAGGAATTGCTTCTCAATTAATACAAGATGTTATAAAAAGATATGAAAGTGTTCGTCAAAAAGTACTGTTAACAGAAGAGGCTCCTGATGTAAGACACTTTTATGAAAAACAAGGCTTTCAATCTTGTGATAAAGGCGATTTAGTATCTTTTGCTAAGTTAAATTAGATGATACTTGTCTAGTATTTAGTAATAGAAATGTTATAAAATAGGTAGAGTTGATTCTATAACTCTACCTATTTGTATTTAATCACTGATAAAATTTAATATCGCCTAAAATCATGGTTGGACTGCTGTGAGGTGATATTCAGCCGAATTGTGGTATGCTAATACTATATTACTTGTACTTTTAGCACATGGAGGTGTCCTCATGTCCTTTGGTAGCTTACCGGGATGGTTTTTCGTCATCGCATTTGCCTTCTTCATTATCTTCTTTATCGTTGCAGAATGGAAAACAAGAAAATAACATGACTAAAAGCGATATGAGATGCTGTCTCCTATCGCTTTTTTATATAACAGTAATATAAATTTGAATTGGTTCATAACAAATGCATCTTCGGTATGACCTATAATATCCCCTGCATCATTCTTAATGAAAGGTGGTCGTAATACCTATAAGTACTGGATCAAGTTCTTATCTTTATAATTTATCTGCTCTAAAATCGAGGCAATTATATTTGGCCACACATCTTCTGAGCCATTCATCACCTTTAGTGCAATACCGATTCTTTCTTCTTTCGATCCAATTAACTGCACATGTTATACTACAAAATTGTTTACTTTTGATTTGTTACCGACCATACTGAAAGAATCTGTTTTAATCTATATAAAATGCCTTTGCAATAGGCAGGGCACTGAGTATCATTTTTGAGACAATAAGAAAAACACCTTATTTTGCAGCCAATTGACGGTATTGTACCGGCGACTGGCTGTTTAATTTCGTTTTAATCCGGATATTGTTATAATAATAAATGTATTCTTCGACAATATTTATAACACACGCATTTGTCGTGCGATAAATTTCGTCGAGGTAGAACGTTTCAGACTTTAGTGTGGAATGAAACGTTTCGATTGGGGAATTATCAACGGGCGTGCCTTTACGAGACATGCTCATGGTAATTCCTTTTTCTTTGACTGCTTTTTGGTATGCATAAATCGTCAATTCTTCTAATACTTGCTTAACTGGAATTCCTGCTAACCTCATTTCAATCGCCTTCATTTTTACTTCTACTGGATAGCTCACTCTAGTTCCCATAGAAAAAAACACCTCCACGTTGGTTTTTAAAGATAGGATACCCATTTTTCAACGAAAGGTGTTTTTATTTGTCTCATATTTATAGGTCAGTGCAAGAACTCGCTTCTTTTGAAGGACTTACGCTTCAGAAATTGTATTTGACATAACAATTGAAATAAGTGTATTAATAATGCAATAGAATTAATTGTAACAACCATGGTATTTCCTCCTGTTTCACTCTAATTGTTTAAAATCTATTTTCTCAAAATTAGGGTTTATAAACATATATGTCTTTCCTATTACGATGAAAATCTATCATATTATCAAAAGTACATCTAAATTATTTTATTAAAATAATTTTTTAGCTTGAATGACTTATATTATTTTCCGGGAAATATGTATTGAATTTTCTAAATATTTCAGTCGTTTTGATACTTAAAACTAGTTTAATATGCTTAGGAAATTGTATTTTTAATTAGATTCTTTTAAGCGTCGCCTTCTTTGCAGTTCTGCTCGAGGTATATCGTGTAACTGTTTAGAAGGAGAAATTATATACAAAAAATAGGCTACAATGTTTTATAAGCGAAGCGCAACTTGATAGCTTTTTTAGTGCAACTTAGCAGTTCTTAAGCGTTTCTCAGCTATTGCTTTGGCCTTACTCAGTAACAACATCCTATTTTCCACACTGTACGTCTATCATATTCTGTTTTCTACACGATACATATACGTGCAAAATAAGACTGGTACATTTAGATTTGTTTAATCCAGCGAAAAAGGATTCAATCCCACAGCGTGCTATATGTCGGTGATTACTCAGCGGACACGTCGAAAAGACTTCCTACACGGACTTCATGCCCAGTTACTGTTCCATTTTCGTAATATGTAAAATTATATGCAATTAATAGTTGATAATAATTCTCATTGTAACTATAATAATTACAGGTAGGTTAATATAACTAGATAAATATATTCACTGAACCTAAATTACAATATGAATGGAGATGTTATTGGGTATGAAAAAAGTCATTTTAGCTGGTGCATTAGGAATCGTAGCACTCGCAGGAACAAACTTATCAGGATTAGAAGCAACAACAGCTAGTGCGGCTATACAAGAGTTTAATACAACAGTTGAAGGAAAAGTAGGTGAAGTAAATACAGCTTACTTTGTTGTTGAAAGTAAACAATTAAAAGAAAATGTAACAGTATATACTGACTTTCAATCTAATGTAAAAGTAGGAGAGTATGTAATAATAAATAGTAAAGGCCCATTATTTCAAAATGCATTCACTACGAGTGTAACAGCTGATTCTGTCGAACATCTTGAGTTAGCACCTGGAAACTATAAAGACTTTGTAGTCGGTCATGTAAGTAAGTTATATCCTGCAGATGCAGATTTTGATGATCCAGCTGTAAAAGTTGATTATCCAACAGTTGATGGTAATGTAAATAGTGTTATTGTAACCTTGAGTGAAGGGCAAAGTTTTAAAATCAATGATCTAGTAAAAGTAGAAAGAGGGTTCTGGACTAAATCCATTCCAGCTCAAGCTACTGATGGAATTGAGAAAGTAAAATCTCATATTGATAGTGCTAAAAATTCAGACAATAATGACCAATGGATTTGGTCTTAATTTAGAAATATCTTTTGTTTAAAATATAAAACAATCTCATTTTTAATAAAAAACACCAACCCGAAAAACCTTTGTAGCAAAAAATCTACAAAGGTTTTTCGTATTTAGACACATAACAAAACATAGGAAAAGCGGAACATGCAAACATATTAACAGATTGGTGGAATATAGATTTGCATTGCATTTCTCTTCTTTATACATGATTTTTTCTGAAAAAATTATCGTTAAAGCTGCTATTACAATTGGTGGAGAAGAGCTCTAAACACTTTCGATTAGGTGTAACTTTTGATTATAAACATCCTTATTTAGCTGCAAGTGGAAAGAAGCCAGTTCGATCATTTTTTGCGTTTCTTGTTCAACTCAAGAACCCGCTTAATATACTCTTTTTTATTTTTTTTGAATAAGACCAAAACCAATCCCTGTAGGGTCAACTAAGTAAGCGAGAAAAAATTCATCAAACTCCATCTTATCTCTAACCACCTTAGCACCATTGTCTGTTGCTTTGGAAATAGCATCATTTATAGAATCAACCTCTATTTGAATACGTGTTCCATAAGGATAATCATTAGGTCCTTTACTTATCCCACCGTTGATTCCAGACTGCTCATTCTCAGTACCTTTATCCATAGAAACAGCCCAATAATCCCATTGCGGTACTGATATCTTCCATCCAAAAACATTGGAATAAAATTCTGCTGCTTTCTCTGGTTCCTGACTGTTTAATTCAAATCCAACAACTTTCCCCACTTTTAATCCCCTCTTTCAAAAAATCTAAAATGACTCATTTATATAATTCTCCATTTTCCAATAAAACACCTCTAATTAAAATTACCTTGTACCCTGTACCCTTCAACAAGAAAAGAAAAATCCTGTATTGTCACTACAGGATTTTAATCAAACTTTTTTATCGATTTCGTCAAGCTAGTTAGGTACCTTTATACTATAGATGCTAACATGAAAATTTCTTGTATTTTAAAGTCTGTCATCTTTACTAAATTTCCTTTTTACTCCAACAGTATTGTGCTGAACACAAAACCCATTATTACTTCGCTGGATTCGCTAATCTATTCAACCACTCTAGTGTCCACAGAAATGGTTTCAAATTCGACAGGAATCGTTTTTGTTTCTATCGTTACTGGTTTTCTGGAATCAGTAATGTCAGAAATTTTAGCGTATAGACGAGTTCCAAATTCTGTGCTGAACTGACCTATGCCTGTAGCTCTAATTCCAAATCTATCGTTCCCCACTGCGTTATCTCTGATTACCGGTTCAAATCCCTGTTTATCAGAGGCAAAGCTCAGCGCCGAATATAAAAGTTGAGGGGACATCGGTTGATTATTAAAATAACTAGTAGCATCCCCAAATAAATCTGCATTAATTTTATTTTCCCCCGAAACAGTAATTTTTTCAAACTTATATTCTACCTTATATTTTTTCCCTGCAGGAACTGGAATTCCTTGTGAAGGAACAGTAAACTTTCTCGTTTGTGATTTTTCTGTAGTGTTTGAAGTGGACATATTATAATCAACACTAAAACTATGTGAAGCTGTAAGCATCATAACAGACAGGGTTGCATTATAATTATAACCAAATGTCCAACCGGTTGTATTAGTTGTACTAGTTGTTTCTTTAAATTCGTGCTCGTACCCGCTGGTAGGCAACGTTACATCATGTCCTAAAGTATTTTCTAAAATATTTTCTCCCACCGTTAAAAGTTGAGAATTTTCGATCACAGAACTTTCTATATTGCTTCCATTTAATACAGCATCCTTTATAGTATGGTACCTATATTCTGTGCCTGGATGCGCAGCACTGATCGACATCTTTTTAACTCTTTCATCAAGATCCTGATATACACTATTCTTACTATGTTCAGCAGCTTTAGCGTTGACAGGCGCAGCCCCAAAAATCAATCCCATACTCATGGTTGATACTAATAATAAAGACGATAATTTTTTCATAGAGTATCCCCTCACTTCTAATTTATTTTACTTCAATCACAATTGAAGTATGTTATCACTAGTGTTGTATAAAAAAGACAGAAATTTCAGTTTATTCATACGATTCAAAGCCAAAAAAGTAAACACGCCAACATAGGTGATCAATCTATTTGGTTTTTATTCACAATTAAACAAGTACCATAATTTGTTTGTTAAGGAACCGCTTTTCCCTTGCTTTTTCGAAGCCGATTGTAGGCTCTTTCCATAAAGAAGCCCATAAATATCGGCTAATTTGCAGGATTTTTCGTTTACTCTTGGTTTCAATTTGCACTAAAACATTCAAGCAAAATACAATGTGGGCAATGAACACTTGATTATTAATCGTATTCTCACTTTGACCGTAGAACTTTTTAATGTTGAGATGTTGCTTGATTCATTTAAAAAACAACTCAATGGCCCAGCGTGATTTGTACACGTCTGAGATTTCATCGGGTGCTAAATCAAACCGATTTGTGATCAAGTGGAGTTCATTGCCTTTTGAATCGACGACTTTTAGTAAACGAAAAATTCTGCACGACTTTGTGTGGTACCGATTAACACCATTTGATCCGAAAAAATCGAGAAATCGAATGGGATTTTGAAGCTTTCAATTAGCAACCAATCATCCAATCTATTAATGATTTTACTAAGAACATGAAAACACCTCGCTTTCATAGTGAAATTTACTAGTATAATAGGATTATATATATATACAATACGAAGTGAGTTAAAATAAGCGTATAAGATTAAAATTCATTAGAGGTGATTATTATTGAATCATTAGATTACGGAAAAACGTTTAAGCTGATTAGGTTATCAAAAATCTATGACCAGTCCAAAGTTTCTATAGGGGTTCTACACCAAACCAGTTATTCGAAGTTTGAATTAGGTAAGATTGAGATTACTACTAAAAAATTTGTTGAATTATTGCATAACATTGAAATGAGTTTCGAGGAATTTGAATTTATACATCATTCTTATGACTATTCTTTACGTGATGATATCATTTATAAATTTAGTAATCTAAAATTTATAGATGAAACCCTATTGATTGAAATCATTTCAACATCTGAAACTTACTTAGAAAAAAAAGAAGACCGTTACATTAGAGATATTCTAAACTCTTCGAAGGGACTGTATGTACTAAAAAAAGAGAAGGATTTTAAAAAGGCTAGTTTTTATGCAGAACGGGTATGGAAAAGGCTCCAACAATCGGATACATGGTATTTGTCAGATATACGTTTGGTTAATAGTATTCTCTTCTTATTTCCTATAGACACTGCAATATTTATTGCTCAATTTGCAATAAGCCAGTTAGACAAATATAAAAAATATGATAATTATAAAAAACTAATCCTCCCTTTTAAATATAACCTTGTACATCTATTGTTAAAGGAAACTTATTTAGAAGAAGCATATAAATTAAATGAAGAATTAATCGAAGATTTTAAGGAAGAAAAAACCTATGTGCAAATCGCTTTATGCTATTTAAGAAAAGGTTTAATTCAAGATAAATTAGTAATTCAGAATAAAGAAAATTATATAGAAAGTGCTGAAAGTATTGCTATAATGTTCAATGATAGAAGCTTGCAGAAGCAACTAGAAAATGAAAAGCTTTATTTAAAAGAATTATTGAAGCTATAGAAGCAAAAATCCAACTCTTTTATTTGTAATTTTCGATTTATTCTAAATACTCCGTTTAATGCTGCCGACATATTACATATAATTTCTAATTTAACTATCTTACCCGGTTAGTACATAACCCACGAGCAGTATTTGATATTTATTATTCCATACATGTTCTGAAAACCCTCTATACACAAAATAAAAGCGAGACTAAAATAAAATCTTTAGTTCCGCTTTTATTTTATTCACTATAATGTTGCACATTTAATCAACTTTGTTGATATAGCTAAGTTTTTACTTTAATTCTTGATTTCCAATAAAATATTTTAGAATACTTCCTTCTCGAAACTGTTATACATTTACTTCGAAATCGACGATTACTTGTATGAAAGCTGCACCGTATTTCTCTAGTTTATTCGCTCCTACACCGTTCACATCTAAAAATTCATCTGCCGTTTTCGGACGTTTTGCACACATATCTTGCAACGATTTATCCGAGAAAATAACAAATGGAGGCACATTCGCTTCATCTGCCAATTGTTTTCTGATTTTACGTAGTTCTTCAAATAATGGATCGGTTTCAGCAATTTGTCGTGTGACAATAACACCTTTTCTTTGCACTTTAACTTTACCAAGTAAAACGTCTTTTCCTTTTTCAGAAACAAAAATCGTTGGCATGTTGCCTTGTTTCACTGACAATAAATCTTCCGCAATCATAAACTCGATGAAATTGGATACTTCTTTGACGGTCATATTTTTCATAATTCCATACGTGGAAAGCCTGTTCAAACCAAAGCTGATGACTTTTTGGTTTTGGGATCCGATTAACACTTGAGCTGTCATTGTTTTACCGAATTTTTGTCCCATACGGATGACACAGCTTAGTACTTTTTGAACATCCTCCGTCACATCGAAAATTTCTCGATCGTCTTTGCAGTTTGCACATTCCCCACATACTTCTGCATCTTCTTCACCAAAGTATTTGACGATGTACTGTTGTAAACAATGCTCTGTATGGCAATAATCGGCCATCCCTTGCAATTTAGCGAGTTCACCTGGAATCCGTTCGCGGTCCTGCGCTTGGTCGATTAAAAAACGCTGTGTTTGTACGTCTTGTGAGGCATAAAGAACGACACACTCACTCGGCAACCCGTCACGCCCAGCTCTCCCCGCTTCCTGATAATAACTTTCCATATTCTTAGGCAATTGATAATGAATAACATACCTTACATTGGATTTATCGATACCCATACCAAAGGCATTTGTTGCAACCATTACTTGTGCTTCATCTTTTAGGAAACGTGTTTGCTCCTGTTGACGGAAAGCTTCTGGTAAACCTGCATGGTATTTTGCCACGGAAATTCCTGCTTTCATCAACACATCATATACATGGTCTACAGCTTTTCTTGTTGCAGCGTAAATGATCCCGACTTCATTTACGTTTTTCTTTACGAAATCTTTAATATAGCGGTCTTTGTCTTGTCCTAGAACTACTGAAAATGAAAGATTACTACGGGCAAAGCCAGTAATAACCGTGTTAGCATCAGTTATTTGTAAAATGCGGCAAATATCTTCCCTTACTTCCGGTGTCGCAGTCGCTGTTAGTGCTAAAACAACGGGTTTCTCTTCAAAAATAGTCATTAAACGATTAATAGCACGATAGCTTGGACGGAAATCGTGTCCCCATTGTGAAATACAATGCGCTTCGTCTACAGCAATTAAAGGCACTTGTATATTCTTTAGCTCAGACAAAAACTGAGGCGATTCAAGTCGTTCAGGCGCAATATATAAAAGCTGATATCTTCCTTCATGTAAGTTTTCCATTGTTTCACGTAATTCACTTGCAGACAATGTACTATTAATAAATGCCGCAGAAATTCCTGCTTCAAGTAGCGTGTCTACTTGATCTTGCATAAGGGAAATAAGAGGTGAAACAACTATTGTCGTGCCTTCTAGTAACAGGGCTGGAATTTGGTAACAAATTGACTTCCCTCCACCTGTTGGCATCACACATAAGCTCGATTTTCTTTCTAAAACATTCGCAACAATTTGTGCTTGTCCCTCGCGAAATTCGTCATAACCAAAATACTTTTCTAGCAAATGCTGTGCTTCTTCGAACATTTACATACCCCTTTCAATACGTATATAAGTTCTTCTATTGTACCATTTATTAAATTGAAAGGCTTTTAGTCGTCCCTAACGAGATAAAGGAGAATAATGACTTATTAATTTTACAGATAAATGATATAATGCATGAAAAAAGATATATCAACTTCAATATAAAGGAGTTTTGTTTCTATGAAAAAATACTTATTGGCTTGTATTAGTTTTATTTTACTTTTTAGTTTAATTCCGTCCCTAACAAAAACAGCAACCGCAGTTACTATAGACAAAAATAAAACTTGTACGGTTGGGACAAAGAAAACAAAATACTTCGTAAACGTTCCTGTCACGACTTTATGGACATCCCCAAATCAAGTACGTTCTATAGACAAGCTGATTTATGAGAAAAATCCGGATGTCAGCTTATGGAATCGCAGTTTAACGGTTAGCCAGAAGCTTGATACATTGGGTCGTATTGATACACAAGCTCTTTATGGTCAAGAAGTGAAAGTAATAAAAAGACAGAAAAAATGGCTGAAAGTTGCTGTAACGGATCAATATTCTCCTAAAAGTAAACAAGGGTATATCGGTTGGGTCCCTGCTTCCCATATTATTTCAACGAAAAAGAATGCATCCAAATGCACTATCGTGATCGTAAAAGAAAAAGTGGCCAATCTTTATGCCTCAACAAAAAGTAAGCAAAAATCTATGCAAATTAGCTTCAATACAATTCTACCTGTCATAGGAGAAACAAATAAGTGGTATGTAATCCAAACACCAGCAGGTACGAAACGTTATATCAAAAAAGCAATCGTACATAAATATCGTAATTATGCTAGCATACCAAAACCAACTGCTAAGGATCTCATCACGACCGGTAAAGAATTTCTCGGTCTTCCTTATTTATGGGGTGGCATTTCAGCATATGGTTTTGATTGTTCTGGATTCGTTTATAGTATTTACAAACAACATGGTATATTAATTCCACGTGATTCATCAGTTCAAGCAGTGAATGGCAAGCCCGTTTCTTTAAAGAATTTAAAACCTGGTGATTTGTTATTTTTCGCCAATAATAATGGCAAAGGTAAAATCCATCATGTTGCTATGTATATTGGTAAAGGACAAATAATCCATTCACCTAACTATAATCGAAGTTTAGAAATTCGCTTATTACAAACTCAGCCTTATCAAAATGAACTAGTGTCTGCACGTCGATATTTAAAATAAAATTAGCCTCTTCTGTTATACTAAAATAGTAAAGTACACACTATTTAGGAGAGTTACAATGCGAGAAAAAAAGGCTAGAGGATTAAAGCGAAAAACAAATAGTATGATTAAACAAATTGAAGAAGAAATAATCAAATTTCCGACAGATTATTATCGTGGTTATTGGCATTTGCATTTACCTGTTAGTGAGACATTCATTGACTCAAATAAAACTCCCTTTGGCATTAAACGACTTTGCATGCAGACTTTGATTAATCAAGTTGAGTATTTAATCAGCATTAAACCTAAATCCGAGGAAACTTTACGGGTTGTTGCTGCTATCGATTGGCCACGATTATTTAGTTCTCAAATAATTGTATTTAAAGGCGAGGAACATTACAAAGGATTCTTTGATAGGAATGACGAACAGCAAAAATGGACACTTCTATCCGATGAACGTGATTTACAAAGAGAAATGGGTTTGTCCGTTCCCTCAAATTTACAAATTACAGGATTTAATGAACAGATTTTCGATGAGGATTATTATCATGAAGGTGAAATTTGGTTTATTGGTGAATTAGACTAGCATTGTAATAATAAAAATGACTAATAGCCACTACGTGAACAATCTGTACTGAATTCTCAAACATTTTCTTAAAAAACCTATAATTAATTGACACCCCTATTGTTCAGAATACTCAACAATTGGGGTGCCATTTTTATGCATATTGATTTTTAATATAAAAGACCATTCCGATTACGATGATACAGAAGATAATAACACCCACTGTCATAATCGTCCCCATAGATGCACCGTACAATTTAAACGGTTCTGGAGGCGCCTCATTTGATGGATCACTTGCTAAAAAGTTCGCTACTGTCATCATATGCAAAAAGCGTTTTTCTGAAAAATTATTATGTAATTCAATTTGCTGATCTGCTAAATAGCTTTGATTCCATTTTGTTTCGTCCTCTATAAGAATTTTACCATCATGAGCCATCCAAACAGCTAACTGTTGATCATTGATTTTAGCGACAGCTTTTGCTAATTCACCGTCATTGTCTTGTGGATGATTCATTAAATAAATGCGTAACTGATGTTGAATTTCCGCTACATCATTGCTTATAAGAATTGTTTCAAGTTGAGTAGGCATTGTGCTATCCCCTTTTTCCAAATACTAAGCGCTTACATAATTGTAGTACAGATAGCTCTTTTTCTAAATAGGGTTCACTGAATAGCCTTATATATTCTTTTTGCTTTTAAACTAATCTTCTTACAATATACAAATTTGATATACTACATAAGAATGAAATGATTTAATGGAGGTATTACATTGACTACAAAAGGTTATTTAGCAAATGGATTATTTGGATTAGGCGACCGCTTAGTAAATGAAATGATAGCAAAAGCAGTACGCTATGCAGTGCCAGGTGTGGATTTATATGTACCACAAGAAAATATGGCTATTAACGATAAGTCTTCATATGCTAATAGTTTAGCAATTGCTGGAGCTGATATTGAAGCTCTAAAAGCAAGTGATTTCTTAATTGCTGTCATTGATGGTGTTGAGATTGACTCTGGTGTTGCGGCTGAAATTGGCGCATTTTCGATGCTAGGTCGCTCTATTTTTGCTCTATACTCTGATACGCGCCAGCAAGGTCGAGATAATGCAAGAAAAATCGATGCTTTAATTGCAGATGGTACGGAAAACCAATTTGCCTATCGTAATCTGTTTGTTATTGGTTTGATTAAACAAAACGGTATGATTGCTGCTTCAATTGAAGAATTGATAGAAGGAATGCGTGAGAGTGGTATAGCTGTAAAGGATGAAACAACTATAAATAGCTAATAAGTCCGTGGTTAGAATACTATCACATTACGAAAAAGAAAACTAATAAGGAATATCCCTCATCCTATTGAATATACATAGAAAGATTTTATTATGGAGGATGATTGAGGTGAATAATGTGATAGATGGTATAAATTATTGGATTTATTATGTTCCAAAAGAATTTAAACGAATGTCTGAAGTAGATGTGTCTAAAAAATCTTCATCAACTAAATGGTCAAAAAAAGAGATACTAGGGCATCTGTGTGACTCAGCTATTATTAATATTGAACGATTCATTAAAATTCAGTATGAAAAACAGCCATTTGTCATTCCCACTTATCATCAAGATAAATGGGTTGCTATCCAGAAGTATCAAGATACTCCTATCGAGGAAATTATAACTCTATTCTACGCTTTAAATAAGCAGATCATCACGATTATCAACAATATCCCTGATGAAAAACGCTCCTATCTATGTGACATAGGAAATAATGAACTTAAAACATTAGAGTGGCTCATTCAAGATTATTACGAACATATGGAACATCATCTTAAAAAACAAATTTTCAAGTAAAATTAATAGTAAGTTATAGACATTAAAAAGGTGCTTCAAAAGCCAAATATCTGGCTATTGAAGCACTTTTTATGTTAAAGATAGATTGTGATTTTCTATTTTCAATCCTTGAGTCAAAATTCATTTCAAAAACTTCCCTGTCAAGTACTATTTAGTCATCTATTTAACACTAGTTCTAATATCATTAATCACTTCAGTAAGCCTTTTATATGTATCTGAACGATTGGGTACGCAAATTTAGACATTACAACGTCTACATATGCACACCTTTTAAAATAGCTGCACGAAAAGGATTCTAAGTAAACTACTGACATTTTTGAAGTATCATTTCTATGTATCAAGGGTTTGAAGCGTATTTTAGTTGGTTCAAATTAACCTATCTGAACCTCTCGACGTCCCAGGAGGGATTCGAACCCCCGCCCCTTACCTATATGAGAAGTTGATACTTCGCTACTTGCTTAGGTGTGCGATCAACTACAAGTTTACCGCCATGACTTTACAGATTCAGACGGTCCTGTTAGAACAACAAGCTTGTATTTTGGAATCGAAAGTGACACATTCTTTAGATTCTTTTCTCAAGTACCTTTCAAATAAATCCTCCTCAACATACTACAGCCTCTCGGTAATTGCAGAGACAATTTTATTTATTCGGAGGACTACATTTCAGAATGTAAATCGCACTATTTCTTTGATTAATTTTTTGCATCATCTTGGTTATCTGTTACAATTACTCGTGAATTCCCCATCATGAAAACAAAAACGACTGCAATGATAATTGGAATCAGTGCTAGAAGAAAAACATGTGTAACTGAGCTAGACATAGCATTTACGATGATGTCTAGAACTTCAGTAGGTATTTTTTCACGTACACTAGGTTCAAAAATCTGTCTTATATCACCAACATTAAACATTGCTGAATTGGCACTTTCACCCATACCTTTAAAACCTTCAGATAGTTTGCTAGTAAATACATTGTTTTGAATCGTACCAAAAATTGTAATCCCCATCGTCATTCCTAGCGTGCGTAGGAACGAGTTGGTTGAATTCGCAGTACCTCGATAACGAGCATCTAGATTATGCTGAGAAGCAGTCGGTAACAATGAGAATGAGAAGCCCATCCCAAAACCTACGAGAATCATATACAGCGTAAGAATAATTCGAGCCGTATCGGGTGTAAGTGTACTAAGTAGGAACATACCTGCGAAATAAGAAATAACGGAAATAATCATTAAGTTACGGTAGCTTATTTTCGTTAAGAAAATACCACCACATGCGCTTCCTGCAACGGAACCCAACATCATAGGCATGAGGATTAGACCCGCATTAGTTGCGGAAGCCCCGTATACAGCCTGCACATAAATAGGAATATATACTGTTAAAATAATAAAGGTTCCACCATATAAGAAAGCCAAAATTTGCGAAGATGCAAATAGACGACGCTTAAATAAGAAGAACGGAAGTATTGGTTCTTCTGCTTTTAGCTCTACGAAAAAGAATACAATAAAGAAAACAGCGAAACTAACTAGCAATGAAATAATCGGTGCTGAGTTCCAATCATACTGTTTACCGCCCAGTTCCAATGCAAACATAAGGCTGATTACTGCGAGCACCAGCGTTGCCGCTCCCCACCAGTCAATCTTTTGCTTCGTATGTACTAGAGATTCCTGGTAATTCTTCATAATTAATAAGAATGAAACGATACCAATTGGCAAGTTAATATAAAATACCCATTCCCAACCAATATTATCTGTAATATAGGCACCTAAAAGCGGTCCAACAACACTAGCAATACCGAATACCGCGCCCAAAAGACCAGTCATTTTCCCTCGTTTTTGGGGTGGGAATATGTCAAATACAATAGTAAATGCGATTGGCATTAAAGCGCCGGCACCAATTCCCTGAATAGCTCTGTAAATACTAAGTTGCTCAATCGTTTGAGCAACTCCACAAAGTGCCGAACCAATTACGAATACCGTTAATCCAAAAATAAAAAATCTCTTTCTGCCATACATATCGGATAATTTCCCAAAAATCGGCATACCTGCCATTGTTGTAACCATATAAGCGGACGTAACCCAGACAAATTTGTCCATCCCACCTAGTTGCGATACAATCGTTCCCATAGCAGTCGCTACTATTGTATTGTCAATTGCTGACATAAAAATCGCCAGTAATAGGCCGGTCACAACTAACTTTATATTGTTATTTGATGCTTCCATCTATAAACCCCTTTACAAATTATTAATGACTCCATTAGAATGAACTTGAATAATAACACACTCATCAAATATCTTGTTTACCTAATATCTTGACCATCAAGGTATTAATTATTTTAAAAGGAGGGTTATTTTTTGTCAAGTCAGCAAAATGATCAAACCGCAAATCCGCAAGAACATTTCACCTCACTTATGCGTGGACTAGGCACCCGAACTTTATTACATCAACAAAATGTAGCTGCCTCTCTCGGGTTATATAATATGGATTTTAAATCTCTAGATATTCTACGCGAAACGGGTCCTATTACCGCTGGAGAACTATCAAAAAAAACCGGGCTTACTACTGGTAGCATTACCGCATTAGTAGACCGTCTTGAAAAAATCGGTTATGTTCGCAGACAAAATGATCCTAAAGATCGTCGCAGAGTCATTATTGTTCCAGAGTATGAATCTAAAGAAGAAGTCCGTAATACGTATGAACCGCTTCATAAAGCAATGCTTGAACTCGCTTCTTCTTATACACCTGAGGAACTTGCTCTCATTTCACAATTTATTGGAAAAGCAAGTACTGTCTTAGAAGAGCAAATTCAACATCTCAGCACTTCTACACGTAACAACTCTTCTAAAACAACACGCTAAAAACAAAAAGGACGGTATCTTTTAAAGTCGAATAACTTAGAGGTACTGTCCTTTTGTACATTCTTCATCTATTACGGAGAATTTGTTTCTATGCTTATCTCCATTTACTCCGTTACTTTTTTAGAAACAACTGGTCAATTTTTTTATGTATTTGCCATGTCATCATATGCTATCATCGCTGCTCCGATGATTTCCTCTTGGTTGCCAAAACAAGATATCGTCATTACAGTTGTAATGAAAAAAGTACATCACCTCAAATAAGTGATGTACTTTTTTAGTTATCCCCTCATCAAAGCTTGATATTACTTGGCAAAGGTTGGCAGTGTATCTTTTTCAAATACATCTAATAATTTGTTGTAATCTTCATCTTCAATCACATAATAAAGTGGTACTTTCGCTACATAATCAGAATATAAAATACGCTTATTTTCCTCATCTAACCACATATTATAATTCACAACAATTAGATTCTGCGTTTTATTCTTAAATTGTATATATTGATAAGGTAGACTATTCACTTCTTCATCGCTTAATTTTAAATTAGTTCCATTATTAAAAATATCCATCAGTTCTTTATACTTCGGTTCAGTATCAATTGATTTTTTTACAACTACATTGCCTTTCTCTGTTACATTTCCTAACTCAATTACATTGTTTGATTCCATACAGCCACTTAGAACGAACAAAATACAAAACAACATGAGAAGTTTCTTCATTACTCTATCCCCTTTTAAAAGGTATGAAAAGTATTTCCGTAGTTGTATTATGATTCCCAAATCCCCACAAAATATTACCTCTTTAATATCATTATTTAACTATATAAGTTAAAATTTTCCCAAAAATCGGCAGAATTCAAAAGTGATTCTTATGATGAATAAATCAAAACGTAAAAAATCTATCATCAATATAACTTCCCTATAAAGAAGCACCTTCCCATGGTATTCTACAATTATTAGACCTATTCGTTAATGGACTATACTAAATAATTTTACACATGGAAAAAATTTCATTATAGTAACTTCTAAGTACTCCTTTTAGAAATTTGTACATGTTATATTAATTCTATAAACTTTAGAAAGAGTGAGCGTATTATGCAAATAGTAATAGAAGCAGAACGATTAAAGTTAGCTGTATTTGAAGAGACATTTGTTGAAGATATGAAATATTTTTGGGGTGACTCTGAAGTAATGAGTCAGTGTGATGGAGCTACTTCTCATGAAAAGTTACCACATATTGCAAAAGTATATGCTGACTGCTATCGTACACATCAGTTATCTGTTTTTGCAGTCATTGAAAAAGAAACAAATGAAGTTATAGGGGCCGCAGGATTTAATATTACGGATTCTATTGAAGAAATTGAGCTGATTTATCATTTTAAGAAAAGTGCTTGGGGTAAAGGATTTGCGAGTGAAGCTAGTCAGGCATGTTTAGAATTAGCAAACAATCATCCTTTAGTAAATCGAGTTTGTGCTTCTGCTGATCCAACCAACAAAGCTTCTTTAAAGATTTTAGAGAAGTTAGGTTTGGTTTTTAAAGAAATGCGCTTTTTTGATGATGTACAACAAGAAGAGCCTTATTATGAAATAACGATTAATAGAAATAAACCTTAATATTATTATAAGAGTTAAATAATATTATAGAAGACAATATTTAAAGCCATACCGCTATTGCGAAATGGCTTTTCTATTTTATTCGTTTTCTTTAAATACCTTTTTCAGAACTGCTATCATAAATTCGAGATCCTCATCAGTACAAGACACAGGAGGGCTAATCGTTAGAATATTGTTATAGTTAGCTACTGTCCCCGTTCTTACCAAGGATTAACCATTTTCCTTACAGTCAGAGACAATTTTTAATACATGTGCATAAGATGCTGGTTCCATCGTTATTTTATCTTCTTCCATTTCAACCTCTTGAAAGAAACCCAGTCCGCGAATATCTCCCATATATGGATGTTCAGCTGTTATTAATCCGAAAATCGTCAATACTGGAATCATCGAGTTTCTTAGTACATCGTGTAGTTTTAAATTTAATGCAACACTAGTGAATTATTCCTTATAATTAATGATGTAGTAAAAATTCTTTTGTAGTGCTTACATTTGAATAATATCCATTTAATGCTGCTACAAAAGCAAAATGGACATGCTCTGGAGGAACAATTTGATCTTGTACTTTTAATTCTTTTGTAGTGCAGGCATCTTCTATTAGAATACATTTAAAACCTATATCTTTTGCTGCTCTTATAGTTGCATCTATACACATATGTGTCATCATCCCTATAATTACTAACTCCTCAACTTTCTTTTCTCTTAACTTGTTTAGTAAATCTGTTTCTAAAAAACTGTTTGGAAAATGTTTAATAATAACTTCCTCTTTCATCTTTTTTGGTAGGACGAGATCATGGATTTCAGCACCTTTTGTATTTGGTAAGAAAAATGTAGCATCTGATCTATTTGAAAAATGTTGTATATGGAAAATTGGGTACTCTTTGTCTCTAAACCATGTTAATACCTCTTTTGCTTGCTGAGCTGCTTCTAAAGGTTTATGCAATTCCATTTTACCACCAGCAAAGTAATCGTTTTGAATATCGATTATTAATAAAGCTTTTTTCATTTTAATTCCCCCTAGTTTTGTTCCATGTAATATAATCAAATTATAATTAATAATCCTAATTGGTAGAATACTCTAGTGAAAAAGATTTGTTGTTTTCTGTTTCACGTTGAAAGGAATGTAAAATGCTTCTAGATAAAATCGATATTCAAATAATAAACCTATTATTAAAAAACTCTCGTATGACTTGGAAAGAAATCGGTGAACAAATCCATATGACAGGACAAGCAGTAGGGAATAGGATAAAAAAGTTAGAAGAAAATGAAGTTATTAAATCCTATTCCATCATTGTTGATGAGATGAAATTAGGTAATCATACTTTTCTAGCTTTTATAACAGTTTTTATGAAAACAACCAATCATACTAGTTTTAAAGATTTTCTAAAGAATAGGAATGATGTTTTAGAAGCCCATAAGATTTCGGGTGAAGGCTGTTATCTGTTAAAAGCAAGTGCAAAAACAGAAGAGCAATTAAATGATTTATTAGATAATATTCTTGATTATGGAAATTACCGATTAAATCTTTCAATAAACATCATTAAAAATGGAATACTATAAAATTAGTTTAGTCGTTAATCATCACTATCCACAATTTCTTGCTTTACTTCGCTTAAAAGTGTTTATTTTCTGAATCATAAAAGATTCTTTCTTACTCTGAGTTAATCGCAGACTCCATTTTTCTCACAAGATGTTCATGAGGTACTAGCTGATCTAAAGCAATCATTTCAATTTGATCTCTTTCAGGATTTTTCCCTCGTCATCATTTCTCATAACCTCAAAAGATGTGTTTTTATTACATTTTTAGTTGATTGGAGCGGAGGTGACGACTCCTGCGGGAAAAGCGGGACAGTCCAAGACCCTGCAGAAGCGTAGCGATGAAGCGACTTGGCGCCCGTCCGCGGAAAGCGTCTACCGTAGCGGAAATCAACGGTCTTATCTATTTTTTATAAAAGAAAAAGGCTGTTTTCGAAAAGATTGTTGCTATTCAACTAACGTTGCAGGTTCGTTCAACAAGAACCTGATTAGGCATTACTCTCATCTCATACTTCTTAAAAAACATATTATATAAGAATGTGGAGGTGAATTTATGTCCAAAAAAATTATTAGAATGAAACCTAACGAATGGTGTCCACCGGTTAAGTACAAAGCACTTAATAGTTGTTGTCCTACAGCCGCCCCCTCTTTGAGTATTTGTGACTGTTGTGTTTCCCCGCTTCAGTCCGTCTTAAAACAACTTGTTGGGCAAACTGTAATTCTTGCCACCATTGTAGACCAGGTAAATGCACCGCCCTTCTTTTTTTTATTCACTATTACTAAAGTGAATGATTTTTTAGTTACTGTTACAGATGGGGCAACAACCTATGCGGTAAATATTTCTGATGTTATAGGGGTAGGGTTTTTGACGCCGGGACCTACAATTAACTTGTTGCCACCTGTTGGTTCTGGGTGCGAATGTGATTGTCGTGAACGACCAATTAGACAATTGCTGGATACACTTATCGGTTCTACAGTGAATCTTTTAGTAAGTGATGGTGATACTGCAACTAATTTTAACGTGGAACAAACAGGTCTTGGCATAGTGCTAGGTACTTTACAAATAAATTCTGATATATTTAGATTTGCAATTTCAACTTGCAAAATTACGGCAGTGGGGCAGGTTAATTGAACTCGGTCATTGACTATTGTTCAATTAAGTAATTAAAAGCAACAATCTTTGAGAAAACAGCCAAGAAAAAAGACTGTAGATAAATTCGTATTTCTTCGACTTTGTCTACAGTCTGAAAGGGTCTCGTCATCATTTTTCATCGCCTCAAAATATTTGTTTTTATTACATTTGTAGTTGATTGGAGCGGAGGTGGCGACTCCTGCGGGAAATGCGGGACAGTCCAAGACCCTGCAGGAGCGTAGCGACGAAGCGGCTTGGCGCCCGCCCGCGGAAAGCGTCTACCGTAGCGGAAATCAACGGTCTTATATATATATTTAAAAAACCAGATTCTCCTTTGAGAATCTGGTTTTTAAGCATATTATAATTTAAATTTCTTAACTTGGAGGTTGAGTTCTTCTGCAAGTTCAGCAAGATGATCTGAACTATTTGAAATTTCTTCCATCGAACTTGTTGTTTGTTGCACAGTTGCAGTTGTTTCTTCGACCCCTGCTGCAGATTCCTGAGAGATAGATGCAATTTCGTCAATTGAATGATTAATTTGTAAAGTTGTTTGTGAAATACCACTTAAATTATTTGTAATGATAGATATATTATCAACCATATTATCAATAGCAGTTGATATATTGTTGAAAGTTTCACCTGTTGAAGCGATTTGCTCTGTTCCTTGAATTACCTCTTCATATCCACTACGTAGAGATGCCGTCACATTCTTTGTATCTTGTTGAATCTTTTGAACAATACCTGCTATGTCAGTTACTGAAAACGTTACTTGTTCAGCTAACTTTCTTACTTCATCAGCTACTACAGCAAAGCCTTTTCCTTGTTCTCCAGCACGCGCTGCTTCAATTGCCGCATTTAGAGCAAGTAAATTCGTTTGATCTGCGATACTAGTAATAACAGATACTAATTTTGAAATTTCTAAAGATTGCTCTGCCAAGGTCTCTACTTTTTGCACTGAAGCTTGAACGATATCGTCAATTTTACGCATTTGTTCAGTTGAAGCTATCATTAGTCTGCTACCTTCATTTGTAAGACTTTGAACATTCAAAGAGTGATTGTTCATCTTATTACCTTCAAAATTTGCTTCTTTAACTTGTTGACTAAACGATTCTATAACTGATGCTAAATCACTAGCGTTACTTGCTTGGGATTCTGTTCCTTCAGCAATCTCTTGCATAGTTATTGCTATTTGTGAACTGCCCGTTTTTACTTCTAATGCGGATTGTGCAAGTTCTTCACTATTTGATGCAACTTGGTGAGACACAGATTGAATGTTACTCAAAATTTCATGGACATTATTGCTCATCTCATTTGTAGATTCAATTAATTGTCCAATCTCGTCATTAGTCGTTTTTGGAAGTTCTGGCTGACTTATATCTCCCTGTGATATCTCTGTCATACGTTTTGCTACTAGCTTAATTGGTTTTACGATTAAGCGAGCAGTAATATAAGCCACGATTACTGAAACGATAGTAAGTAAAATAGACGAAATAATACTTATTAATTGATTTTTTTCTCCATTTTCAATCATTTCTTTACCTATTTTCTTAATCTCCACTTCACGTGTTGCTGCTAACTCTTCATAGCTTTTCTGTATTTCACTGGCTTGTTCGTCTACAGACTTCAAATTATCTGCAGCTAGTATCTTATTCCCACGATCGTATTCTGCAAATACATCTTCTTTTACATATGTACGCCACACTCTTGCTTTTTCCACTATTTCATCTAACTCTATCGAAGATGTTAATTCTTTAACAATTGCTTCATTTTCTTCAGCGATATCTGTATAATCCTTAAATTTTTCTTTATATTTACTGTCACCAGAAATAATGTACCCTCTTGCTGCCGCCATTCGATTTGCAAATGATGAAGCTAACTTATCCTCTGCTGCTAAAATTTCTAACTCAAACTCTACAATTTCCTTCGTTGATTTTGTTGAGTTTTGCTGCATAACATAACTATAAAAATTATACCCCGACATCATAATAACAACGATCATAAAGCCAAATGATATTTTCGCTCTTACAGTTTTGAAATTTTTAAACCCTAGTATTTTCCCCAACTTCACTCTCACACCTTTAATTTGATATATGTGTTGCTATAAAAAATGACTCCCTATTTATTTAGATATATTTCGGAAATAATTAATATTCAAAATATAAAATAAGTAAATACTTGGAATTTAATCGATTATTGTCAAATAATCTTCATCTAGAATTATACTTCATTATATCAAAATATAGTATTAATTCACCATAACTTTATTCACATGAAATTAAAATATTTTAGAAAGATAATAACAATTCAGCCTATAAACATAGTAAACACATGAACATTAAGATACACAAACAAAAAGCTAACTCATGATTTCCTCTTCATGAGCTAGCCTGATTTTTGTTATAAATATATTACTGAAGTTAGCTTAAAAATTCAAATTCCCTACTCAAAATCTTCCTTCTGTAATAACTTATTCGACAACCATAAGCCAAACCCACCAATACTGATGAAGAGGATTGCACGAATAAGTAAATCTAAATAAGAAAGGTCAAAGAAGATTAATTTTGCAATACCAAAGACTAACAAGCTGAATCCTGTAGATCGAATGAATTTTTGCTTCCTCTGTGCACTAAGCCATAATGCAACACATGCTGTGATGAGGATTATTATCGTATGACCTGTATATAAAAACCTTACACCAAAATAATGTATTGTATGAATTTGCGATATCAATGTGATAACTGCAATCATATTTACAACAAGTCCGATAGAAATAACTTGCTCAACAAAATTTCTTATTTGCACTTGCCATTTTCTAAAGTAATTCTTCCCTTTACAAATTGAATATATTAAGTAACTAAAGATAATAGTATAAGCAATTCTAAAGACAAAATTATAAACTACTACTTGGTCAGACAAATCCTCTACTAATAAAGCAAAAATCATTGAAAAACAGAAACTAAGTAGGAATATTATCGGCAAAAATCTTCCGATAAATTTCTCCTTTATAAATAAGATTGCAACAGTAGTAATAGCTAATACAATTAATAATAAGTATGGTAATTCACCTTCTACATTGAAATACTCATAATCTAACTTTGCAATATAGGAAAATACATATAAGCTAATTAAAATAGGCACAATCTCTAATATTGCTATCTCATCCATAGCTTTTTCAAAACGACCTGATATATTTTTGGGACGCATTGCAAATATAAATAAGACGAACATATAAACAATAATGACTAATTGATTGATATTTGAGAAACTCCAGAATGGAATGACTGAACCGTCTAAAAAGGCTACTAAAACTACAATTGTAAATAACAAAGAATTTGTTACTTTCATCAAGCTAGCACGTAAACGAAGTGCTAAAAGCAAACTGATAAATGCAGTAAATGGAAGAATGAATTCTTTCAAATTCGTTGCTAATTCCAATTGAATGATGAAATTCATCGCAGCCACTAACGCCACGGTATAGAAAATATCAACAAGTCTACTATTCTTTTTCAAATAAGCATAACTTCCAAGACCAACAAAACCACTCATGTAAATCAGTAAGAACAAGCTACTATAATCATCAGCTATTAAATTAATGAAAAATAAACTAATCATACTAATACCAAACACTATACCCTCAAATAACGTCGATGACTTTTGACCTGCCTCATAAAAACGAATCCAGCTGTACATGAAGATACCTAATACAATTAAAAATGTACAACCAAATACAAATTCAGAATAATTATTCATAAACCCAACAA
This sequence comes from Viridibacillus sp. NPDC096237, assembly GCF_050278625.1. Classification (NCBI taxonomy): domain Bacteria; kingdom Bacillati; phylum Bacillota; class Bacilli; order Caryophanales; family Caryophanaceae; genus Viridibacillus; species Viridibacillus sp. NPDC096237. The sequence goes on from NZ_JBNNTI010000021.1 coordinate 49,726, forward strand.
TTAAAACCGCCATTTGTGAAAAAAACAACCCTGTATACAGTGCAATTTTTTGATGATGCTTCCAAATAACAATTTGTATACTTGCAAATAATAAGACGATAAAGCCTAATATAATGGTCTCACCAAATGCCATATATTCTAGTAAATATGGAAGAAGTAACGATGTGAATACTACAAATATCGTTAGCACTTCACTTTTTTTCATATAGCTTATGACAATTCCGTATGTAATATATAGAAGTGCAACCAGTAGTGCGATAAGTAATGGTAGAACATCATACAAAATGGCCCCTGCCGCCGTCGTTAAAATACCGATGATAAACGCACCGCCGTATAGCGTAATATACAGCGCTTTTTGACGTTTCTTTTTATATTCCATAATGTATGCCAGGCCAACTAGGGCTAGGGAGAATACATACGCTAATGCAATTTTAAAGCCATTTGCAAGAATGCCATAATCACTAATTAATTTTAGTCCCCATAAAACACCAAATACGATCATGATCATGAAAACTTTCGGTAATGACCATACTAGCATCTCTTCTAAAGTCTTTTCTTTTCTAGGTTTTTGAAGAGGTGTTTCATTCACCTTTACATTCTGGACATACGTCCTTTCAAGTACTTCTTTCTTAATTGCAGTTTTTTCTGAATTTATAATATTAGCTTTTTCTACTTTTTGGATTGGTGAAACAATTTGATTTTTTAGCTGAGCCATTTCCTGCTTTAAAATGGAAACCTCCTGCTCTAGCTCATTTACACGCTTTTCTAAATTATTTGAATGCAATTACACTCACCCCCTATATAATATAAAAGTTATTATACATATTAATTTTACACAAAACAACAACTTTTGTTAAAATAATTGTAAAATTACACTACACATGTATGTTTTCCTGAGGAATTCACAAATAATGTTTATCAATTTATTGAAAAGAGAGTGGCATGTCACCACTAGTCCATTTAAAACCTCTTCATAACATATGAAAAAGCTTCCGACGTTATATCGAAAGCCTTTTAATAAAAACATAACAATTTGATTCTATTTTCATCATTCCATACACTTTCTTCAAATCTTTTAATACAAAGTAAAAATGGAACTAAATAAAATCTTGAGCCCCACTTTTATTCTTTTTATTATATTGGTGATATGTTCATTTTTTGACTCTAATTTTTGACTTTAGATTTTATTTCTAAAGGCATTGCCGAAGTTAAAATAATTCTTTCGACATCCGCTACCTGCTCTTCTGCAAGATCCTCATATTGTGTGACCTTCCTCGTATCAGGTGCAAAAATAGCTAGAATTAATGAGCTAGAATTAATGATAATAATAAACCACCAATCATTAAGCTTCCGAATACATAAGGGGCTGCTCCGTATTTCGCACTCATTGAAGCCCAAAGCATTGGTCCGAAGCCTACGATTGCGGCTGCAATTTGGTAGCCGACAGATAAGCCCGTATAACGCACTTTAGCTGGAAATAGCTCTGAAAATAGTGTCCCTTGAGTTGAAAAAATCGTCGCCCAAAGAATACCTAATAGAACAACCTGCATAAAGTAGAACATCGTTACACTTTGAGGAATCATGATGAAATAAGGAATAGATAATACTAGCATACCAACTAAACCGGCGATATAAATTGTCTTTCTACCAATGTAGTCAGATAAATAGCCAACTATTGGAATCGTTAATATCATCGTTGCACAGCTAATCGTCAACGCCATTAACGCTATATCTCTTGAATAGCCCAATGAAGTTGTCGCATACACTAATATAAAGGACATTAAAAAAACATTAAAAAAACCATCACCTAACTTTAAGCCAATAATACGCAATACGTCACGCCAGTTGTATTTGAATGTTTCGACAATCGGTACCTTCGCCAAGTCTCCTTGGTCCTTTTGGCGTTGGAACTCTGCAGTTTCTTCAATACCACTACGAATCCAAACTGCTAATATTATTAACACCGCACTGAACAAAAACGGTAATCTCCAACCCCAAGCCATAAACTGCGCCTCTGTCGTTAACGAACTTATTAATTAAAACTAAATGTCCCAGCAACTAAACCTAAAGGAACACCTAATTGTGGAATCGAGCTGAATAGACCGCGCACACCTTTTGGAGCAGATTCAGTCGCTAATAATACAGCTCCACCCCATTCTCCACCTAAGGCAATGCCTTGTATCAAGCGCAGTACTACTAATAGAATCGGTGCTAGTAACCCTACCTGGGCATATGTAGGTAAGAGCCCAATTAAAAACGAGCTTCCTCCCATACCTAGCAAAGTCAACATAAGTGAAGCTTTTCTGCCCATCTTATCACCCATATGTCCAAAAATAACACTCCCAATAGGACGTGCCGCATAGCCAACTCCAAACGTAGCAAAGGCGATTAAAATGGAAACCGATGGATCTCAAGTAGGAAAAAATAACGTTGAAAATACTAACCCGGTTGCCGTTCCATAAAGGTAAAAATCATACCACTCAATAACAGATCCAGCTAAACTTGCAAAAAGTATTCGTCTCTTTTTCATATAAACCCTCCCTTTGTTAGCTCATTAACTCGTACGGATTGATTGTCTTAATACATGTTTTTGGATTTTACCAACTGGTGTTCTTGGAAAATCTGAAACAAACTCATTTCATCAGGCCCTTTAAATTTTGCTTTTTTTAATCTACAGAATTCAATAAACATATCCTCGTTCACTTGTGCATCCTCATTCAAAATAACAAACGCTTTGATCGCCTCATCATACTAAAAATGTTCTTTGAGAAAACATCTCTGTTCTTTCTTCTAGTAAACTCTTCAATGTGTTATGACCTATAATATCCAATTTCCTTCCCTCCTCAAGAAATTTATACACTTTCATATAAAAAATGGAATTCCACAGACCCGTGGTCACTGACTATAGATTTTATAATAATTACTCTCATTTATGAAGTCAATAATTTTCTGAATTTTCTAATTATTTTTTATTTTTATATTTGAATAGGGTAAATTGGAGTTATATACTTTCTTATAGGGAGAAAGCTATGAACCAAATGTCACAAAGGAAAGAGCAAGCACTTATAACGAAGAAGAAAATACTAAAATCCGCCCTTGATTATTTAGTGAATATGAGTTTAAAAATGTCACAATTGATCAAATCACTAAAAAAGAGCACTTCCAAAGGTGCATTCTATGCCATTTCGACTCTAAATACGGTGTTTTTTAGATAAGTTTAAAGAAATTGACCAATTTTATGAAGAATTTACGAAGATTCGAGGGGCAAACGATTTATTTACAAGATTCACTCGGCAAAGATTTAATGCGTACAGTTTATATGAGTGTACTTATTGAAACTGATTACAACTTTATCCATGAGAGCGGTCAGTTTATCCGGATTAATGGTTTAGGGAAGTCATAAAAAGACCAAGTGGATATTTGATGCTATTTTTTGCTCCCTTAATAGCAGTCGAAAAACACCACTTCCATATTGTTCATTCTACAAAACAACATTTACAATCCACATAAAACAACAAAAAAGAGTTATCCTAAAAGTCAAATCGACTTTTCAGGATAACTCTTACTTATGTATGGGTCAGGACGGAATCGAACCGCCGACACTTAGAGCTTCAATCTAATGCTCTACCAACTGAGCTACTGACCCGTTTGGTTGCGGGGACAGGATTTGAACCTGTGACCTTCGGGTTATGAGCCCGACGAGCTACCGAACTGCTCCACCCCGCGATAATATTATTAAAAACTCTATTCAAAAACAATGGAGGAGGAAGAGGGATTCGAACCCCCGCGCGGTATGACCCGCCTGTCGGTTTTCAAGACCGATCCCTTCAGCCAGACTTGGGTATTCCTCCGTACTTTGGAGCGGAAGACGAGGTTCGAACTCGCGACCCCCACCTTGGCAAGGTGGTGTTCTACCACTGAACTACTTCCGCATATGTTATGTGCTCTTTAGTACATAAATTAATTTAACACATAATACATTTATCCGTCAACAGGTAAATGATATGTTAGAATATTTAATTTTTAAGATATATTAAAATAACAAAAACCGAGCATTCCCTTTTGCACTACTCCTAATATATTTCTTCTTTTATCATCGACCAGTTTACTATAGTTTTCGAGACGTTTTCATTTATTCTACTTCATCCAATTTATACTTCTAGACTATTTCGTTTAGACTAGTTTTTATCTTCTTCAATAAACACTGTATTATTTTTATATAGTAAAACATCTATTGTTTCATTATAATTCCCGTGTTCACTTTTTTTCTATTAAAAACGCCTCATACACCCATTTTCTGATGACGAGACGCTACTCTCAAATTGAAGAGTAGTTGGATTAACAAATGCACTTCCATCTTATTCAGCTCGATTATATTAATGCTAATGCATTTAATCACTTGATCTTATATTGTTCTTTCTCAATATTGTATGGTGATTCCCCATATCCCCATACATATTCCCCTAAAAAATTAACCTTTTACCACCTTGCTTGAACTTATATACTGTATTAATTTGTATAACAATTCAGGCATTTCTTCAAATGCACTTTTCACGTGTAAGCGTTCTGAAATTTGATGTGCATCTTTACCAAAGGGCCCTACATTTAATACCGGCGCTGTGAATTGTTCCATTTCTTTAAATGGAATTGAATATGTTTGTCCCCATACGGGCGTATTTTTTTCATACGTTTCCCAATCTTTATCTGCTGTAAATTGACAGTAACTTAGGTCACAAATACCATTGAAATAATGAATATGTTCTAATGGAATATCATATTTCTTGGCTTCTTCTAACAATAATGAAATCGCCCCATGCTGGGCTTTCACATCCCAAATATTGTTCTCATTGAGCACCATTACTAAATTCCCAATAATACTAGCAATTCAATTCCTCCATCGGCACATCCGCTTTCGGAACATCTGCCTTTTGAATAACACGATTATAGTAATCCTCTGTGTATATGGGCATTTCTCATAGCGTTAGTTTGTTAGAATCCTTTAATTCATCTATTTTCGTTAAAATCGTCCTAAAGCAGGACAATATTCCCTCTTATATTTATTAACCAGCAAGGAGAAGTGCTATTGGAAAATAGACTACTAATGGATGTAATGACAATCAATTTAATCACCTTTCTTTTGTTAATCGTACTCTCTTTCTGAAAAACGTCTGAAATTTTATTTGTACTTTAAATTGGTTCCTGTTGGAGATGTTTTCTGTATGGCTATCTCTTTCATTACCACTCATTACTAGTAGGGAACTTTTTTGGTGACCCATAAAATTGATGGTTGGCAAAAACAGAACTTGCAGGCACGTATATAATTCTAAAAATACAACTTAAAAAGAGCGACGGCCATCATTGGCTACCGCTCTTTAAATTCCTCTAAATTTAACTGGTGAATGGAGTTGGTGCGGGTAGTGCGTTAAATAATCTAGCTATTATTTAACGCACTAATGCTTGCCATCAGAAGTTACGATCACTATTTCAGCATTCGTAATACCTGGTAACGATTTCGTCATCACCGGGGAATGATATGCAACAATTTTCATGCCTGCCTTCAATTCCGTTTCTCCTCCCAGCATTGGGATTACTTTGGTATCTTTCGAAATGTTCAGAATCACATCATTATCTTTGGATTGGTCAGAACCCACATTAATATAAACTTGCCCTTTCGCTGTGAGATTCGATGCAACGATTGTACCTTCAACTTTATTGCTTTCTATTGCTTTAACAACAATTTTATTGGCATATGTTTGAGCCGGATAGATCATTGTTATCATTTCACCGTAGTAAACATCAACACGAACATCCTCTTTTAACGCATCTAACGTTAATGAAGTTCCCTCTTGATCGACAATTTGAGTGTTCTTATCCACCGATAAGATTACATAATTCACTCCGCCTTTTTCCATCGGGTTCCCAATCACGGTGATCTTGTTATCTGTTACATTCGTAATAATACCATTTGTACCTAGAGCATCTTCTTGAACCGCTTCTTCAGTTGCCAAGTTGACCACGACATAGTTCGTTGTCGATTGAGCTGGAATACTCATCGTAACTGCAGGACCATAGAATGCTTTGACACTCATACCTGGCTCGATTTCACTTACTTTGACTACTCTTCCATTTTGGTCTAAGATCTGGGCTTTTTCAGCGAAGTGCAAGACGATCGTTTCTTTATTCGAAGTATAGATATCAGTACCTTTTACGACAATCCCACTTTCTTTCACTTCAGATACAGTACCATTAATTCCTGTAAAGTATTGGTCTTGGACAACAAGTTTTATTGCTTCCCCGCGTGCTGGGAGACTCTTAGTAATGTTAGGACCGTAGAATGCTTTAACAACCTTTTTAACATCAATAATCTTTTTTAAAGACACCTCTTTGCCTTTAGAGTCAATTATTTTAGTACTTTCGGTGATGGACAAAATGATTTCGCTCTGATCTGTCGGAGCAAGACCATACCCTTTAACAGTTATGAAATTGCCTGTTTCATTGTCTACAAAATCTGTAATCTGGCCTATTGTACCTGGAGTAGCTTTCACCTGATTTTGGGTAATTCCTTGACCATTATGAATCGGCTTGGATGGAACGTCCTGTGCACTTGCTGTTACCGGGATTATTGCCATCGCTATAAAAGACGCTGTTGCTAAAACTTTTTTCATAATTATTCCCTCCTATTATTTGTGTATAATTCGTTCCCTACAATAAAAGTAAAACATAATTATGGGTTAAATGTCAAATATTGGATAAAATGATATGCAGTACAGATTTTGAAATGTTCGCAAGACCAGAACAGATTCTAGTATTATTTGCATCTCCCATCCTAATCTGTTCTACCATTAGTATTGCAAGAAACATATGTTATTTCAATGACAATATGGAAATATTATCTATTTCAGGTGAATTCATCTAAAACAGTTCACATTATCGACTCAAATAATTAAAAAGAGAGTAGAACCAGACTTTCACCTCAGATACTACCGTTGATTGTAATTAACTTTATAGAGTTAAAATTATTTCCACTGCCCCCCAGATTTAATGAGCTCCCATTGGTTCTGCATGGTATTTTGAAATAATTGACGTGTATCACGGTTTTCATGAAGTATCGTATTTTCTAACTTAATACACGATTTCTCTACATCACGCAACCGCTTTTCTTTATCGTGGTCACTTTCCTCTAATTTTTTAATTCGACCTTCATGGTTATCAAGGAGGAACCCGTACTCTAATGATTTTTCCAAAGGCATACACCTCTTTTTCTTCAAAATAAAAACGCACCCTGTATGTAGATGCGTTGAAGAATTGTATATAAAAATAGCACTCGCTTGAGTGCTTAGTAATATTACAGTATTAGAAGGATTATCTTTCTGATAATTCAAAGCTAGAAATATAACGTGCGTTGATTGTAATTTTTTTTATACGTCCATTACCAACTTTATTGTCAAAATGTAACATACGTTTCTCTTCAATCGTTTTAACGAAACCATTCTCTACTTCTTCTAATGTCTCATCAATGTATGTTTCGATTTCCTTCCCACTATGCATTGAGATTTTCGCATATATCATACATAATTCCCTCCCTCCATATCTATTATTCTACACAGGCGAAAAGAAATTTATGCTGTTTTATGCATAAAAAAAACGCGAGTTATACTATGTTTACTGTGCTAATTCTTCTAGACCCTCTACTAAAATTTCTTTTACTCTTTCTTTCAAAGAACTTGGAACATCTACATATCAACGCTGCTGTCGTGGATAGAATAAACGCACAATCTATAACAACCTCTAAAGTAAGTGTGAGTGAAACTCCGGCAACAGTGGTGAGAACTACAGCACTTATTACGGAGTCTTTCGCGCTCATTGTCTGAGCAAGATACTGTAAATCAAGTTTAAGAAATTGTTTAATCTGCACCATTGCCTTCCTTAAGATACCATCACAGTCAAATATAGTTGCGCCAGCTGTACCGTTACATCTTCTGAGTTAAAGTTTTCGAAAGCACGTAAAGTTTGGCGTTCTTTATGAAGAGTAGTTATATCATTCCAAAGTGAAATGCGACTTGCAGCATCATTTTGCTCTTTGCCAAGATAATTAGTGGCAAATAATCGAACAATGTTATTACTAATCTGATCAAGTACACGAATTGTTTGATTGCTTGAAAAATCTTCGTTTTTGTCGTTTGTAAAGGTATTAATACATTCAAGCACACATACAACATCACAGACTTTATAGAATATGAAATCGTCATCGATAAAGCAGCTTCTAATGTTTTATTCAATTTTCGTTTTCACTAATTCACAGTCATACTTTTTATTGGTATTAGATCTATTTATTGCACATCCTGCAGTTGCTCCTGTCGGCCAAAAGACGAGTGATGCCTCATTCTTATCTTCAACATACTTACTACGCCTACCTAATCACGAAAGCGTTGATTAAATGCTTTAGATGCTTTACATTTGAGTTAGTAACAACGCAGATAACACAACGCCAGATGTTCCTAAACTCATTTAGCTTTCTTTTGATTCTTCGTACCATTCTCCCCTTTTTAGGATAATTTTTGGCATAAAAACTTATTGTCTTTTTCTTGCCATTCAACTGCATACCCTAGGCCATTTGCAATTGCACTAATTGGCAAGTAAATTTCTTCATTTAATTAAAAGGCGATTGCTGGTAATGGCTTTTTCACAGTGTTTTCATAAACAACATTGGTATTCACACGGAATAATAATTTTGTTTCGTTAGAAATCACCTCTAATATTCGACTAGTTTTATAGAAAGACGCCTTTGCTCCTAAAAGCTCTGCCACTACCTTTCCCTGAACATGAAACTCACCGTCTTTAGGAATTACGTATATTTCATTGCTAGCATTGTTAGTACTTACTTGTAACTGAACTTTTTTAGATTCTGTAAAAGGTAAGTCGGTTTTACTTCTTGCTAAAGTTCTTGACCATATATTCCAAGTACCTATGTGATTGGTTATTAGATTATCGTCATCAATTATTTCACCTTCTTCACTTTCTTAGTAATCTTCGTCATCATAATTATCTTTGTCGTCGTAGTCATCTTCTTCATCCTCATCGTCGTATTCTTATTTATACTTGTGATCATCGTCATCAGCTTTGACTATGAATCCATCAGTATATGCCCCACTAAGTAACATCATTATCGCTAAACCTATTTTTTTACGCATTTGATCACCTTTTCTTTTTATTTGACTTCATTTTAGAGAATTATTATGAATTTTTACCCGTTAAATTCTTAAAGAAAAAACAACTTATGAATTTAGTCATAAGCTGCTCTTCAATATTAATTTATTGGATTAAATACTTGTTCAAATTTGATTATCTTCTTCTCAAAATTTGTACTTTATATTCACAAATATATTAAGTTTATCCAAACTAACATGTTGAAAATATTCACATAAATAGGATATTGCAATAAAAGTTTTTCATCAAAAGCAATATTTTCTTTAGGTCAGTTATCCTCCACCTCTAGTAAATAGATCCCTCTAGAAAAGCCTCCCCGTGTTTCTTTTTTCTCTAATCGAATTTGCTCAAGCTCTTCATAAGAAATCTCATATACTGCTAATGCTGTATGAACAAGCTCTAATATATCAGCTAACTCCTCAACCGCATCTTTTTGTACCGCTGCCTCTTTAAATTCAAGTGCTTCTTCTTGCATTTTTAATTTTATTTCTGTTAAATGCTCTGCAGGTGCTAATACGCGAGTTGAACATTCTTTCCCACTCTTTTCAATTACTTGTGGGATTAAATCTCGTACTAGTTTATTATATATCGTAATTTTTGATCACTCCTTCTATATTCGAACTGGTAGTTTTTTTATTTTATATATTGCAATAATAAGTATGTCGTAAATAATTAGTTAGTTAGTTAGTTAGTTAGTTAGTTAGTTAGTTAGTTAGTTAGTTAGTTAGTTAGTTAGTTAGTTAGTTAGTTTTTTTTATTTTCGTACATTACCAGGGACCATCAATATTTATGTGTAAATGAGTGTGATCTTTACTTGTAGACGCTCTTTTATTCTTTTGATTTGAACATTAATTCCAACTCTGCATGCGATTTGTCGAATCCTTATGAAATCGTGTACCGAAGCGTTGATTGTACTGATCAAACTGAGATACAAGAAAGCGTTCCAATGCTCTTATTTTCATGGCCTTTTATTTTAGGCTCTGTTACAGTTGAAATTTAAAACAGCATTGAATATAAGTCACTTAGAATCACGCTGTTTAGTTCTAAAGATTTCATATTCTATTTTTCTACAGTTCCCAACTGTTTGTAGTAGTTATCTACAATTGGATAAATATCTGGGTTTGAATTGTAATAGGTATCACCAATTTCACTTAATGTGAATTTAAATTCTTTTTCGCCATCAAAAAGAGTAATACCATATTGCCATCCTTTACGTTCTTCTTGATTATCTTGAGGAGTAAACTCTATATCTTTAATCAGAGATAGAAATTCATCAATTTGCTCTTGCTCAGTAATCGCTTTTGAAGCACCAGTTGAACCATCCTGAATGATGACTTTATCTACATTTTCAATTTTTGCATCTTTATAAAACTCTTTTAAAGATTGTGTTTTAGCGTCAGTACAAGCAGCTAGTATAAATAAACTGAACATTAAGATAAGGAAGAACGACTTTTTCATAAGACCATCTCCAAAAATATAAATTCATTGTTTAGCAGACTTACCATGTAACAAATAGTTTGCATTTTTCCATTGAGTATATGTAAGGATTAACATTTAATAATACATTTAACCTGCAAATCACTGCATTAATAATCTCTACCAATTTCATTACCAAACCTTCGAACATATATCCTTACCTCATTACGGAATATATGTTCGCAAAAAAACCAAATATCAACAATTATTTTTAACAGATCCTAATTTTAACCAAATATCATCGTAGTCCTCTACTAACCTTATCTACATGTTGTTGCCATTGGCAATTCAATTTGTCCAGATGAATAAGGAGCGATTTCGTATATTTGGAAAATGAGGTTGATTCCCGACTTAGCATTAGTCCAGTAATAAGGTGTCATACTTAAATTCATATTTTTATCAGCTAAAGGATATTTCTCTTTATCCGCAAGTATTTTCTTGATTGTACAAGTGGCTACTTTATTATATGCAGTGTTTGTTTTGAAATTTTGTTTCAGTGTAACTTCTTTACCTGAGTTTGTATTATAGTTATAGCTTTCACTGTAATACTCACCGTGTGCACCACCAGTATAGTAATACTTTGTTTTCACAATACTAACTTTGTTATTTTGATTGTATTTGACTGTAAAAAAGGTTTTGTATTCATATGTTGTATATTCTGATTTTGATAAACCGAGTTTTTTTCGGTCTTTATCGTATCTCTTTAGTATTTTCTTACGTTCTTTATATTCTTGCTTCGCTAATTTTTTGAAGTCAGCATTGATTTTTTCTTGTCTTTGTTTATTTTTCATGCCACTGATTTGTGGATATTTTATATTGCTATTAAACAGATATTTGTGGGTTTTGACCGACACTGCCTTATTCGTTTCGGCATGCATTGATAAAGGACTAAAAGAAAATATTAATAACATCGCCATAAGCAAACCACACATTATAGTAAGTAATCTTTTCATACGCCACGCCTCTCACTTTTAATTTTCTTTCAGTATACCCTAATTTACTTTTCCGATGATTTCATTAAATCAAAATTATTTTTTACGTTCCTTACACTTAATCATTTATAATTTATCGCTAAATGTAGTACGGCCTGTTCATCACTTAAATTTTTATAGGAGTGTTTTTCACTCGCAACAAATTGTATCGTATCAAACTTATTAAGCGTATAAGATGATTCCCCAATTGTTATTTCAACTTCTCCCGACATAACTGTAGCAATTTCTATAGCACCTGGATGATGGTCTTCTGGTTCATATTTACAACGAGGCTGTAAGTAAGCTCGATACATTTCCGTACTTCCTCTGACGTCATTAAATAAAGGCTCAATAATCCACTCTTGGCCACTTCCAAATAATTTTGGACCTTGTCCCGCACGTAAAATATTGATATTATTCTCCGGTTTTAAAAGTGCCATTAAAGGTACTGAAAGACCATTCGCAACTTTCCATATCATACCTAGCGTCGGATTCGTTTCGCCACGTTCAATATTACCTAGCGTTAATTTACTTACTCCTGTTTTTGCAGCCAAATCCTCTAAACTTAATTTTTGGTCCTTTCTTAGTTCACGAAGTTTCGTTCCGACAAATTGAATTAATTGCTGTGTTTCATCCTTATTTGAACTCATATTTTTTCACTCCTTAATTTATATATACTTAACTTTTTATAATTTTTAATAAATTATAACATATCTTTTCGAGACAATAATAATATATACAACCCAATCAATAGTATATTATACTTTACTTTAATACATAACAGGTATAGTATGTATTACCGTATTAAAGAAAAAAAGAGGTGATAAATGATGAGAGCAGTATTAGTTGGGATATTATCTTCCCTATTTTTTTCAGCTACTTTTATAATAAATAGAGCGATGAATCTTGATGGAACAAGTTGGGCATGGACAGCTTCTTTACGTTTTATTTTGGCAATTCCATTCCTTCTTCTTATCGTGGCATTCCGAAAAAATTTAGGACAATTAATTCGTGAAATGGCGAAGAATCCTTTTCAATGGTTATTATGGGGAACACTTGGTGGCGTAGGTTTTTATTCATTATTAAGTTTCGCGGCAGTTTATGGCCCGTCATGGTTAACATCAGGTACTTGGCAAGTAACCATTTTAGCTGGCGCTTTACTTTCTCCATTATTCTTTGTAACGGTGTCATCTGAGGATGGAGATAAAAGAGTTCGACAAGCGATACCTTTTAAGAGCTTACGAGTGTCTGTTATCATTCTATTTGGTGTAATTTTAATGCAAGTAAATCAGGCAGGACATATAAGTGTCAAAGAGTTTATATTAGGTTTTATACCAGTTGTTATTGCTGCCTTTTTATATCCATTAAGTAACCGTAAAATGATGGAGATGTGTCAAGGGAGAATCGATACTTTCCAACGTACATTAGGAATGGCGATTAGTAGTTTACCAGTTGCAATTATTTTTGGTATTTATGGAACGGTTACAGTTGGATTACCGACAGGTTCACAATTTGGTCAGGCATTACTACTGGCTCTATCATCCGGTGTAATTGCGAGTCTTCTCTTCTTTTTAGCAACGGATATGGCAAAAAACAATATGGGTTTACTTGCAGCTGTTGAATCTACGCAAGCTGGTGCCATGATCTTTACTGTTATTGGTGAAGTTATATTGTTAAATGGAATATTCCCTAAAGGTCTATCATTGTTTGGTATGATTCTTGTTATAACCGGAATGGTTGTAAATAGCCTGGTCAATGGTAAGCAAAGAAGTATTAGTAAAAGAAAATTGGGATAGGTAAATGTAAACTCCCCCTCCTTTAATCATTCATTCTATCAATTTTGAGATGATAGACTCAAATATTAAAAGCGCTAGTTGGATAGACTAAATTGAAACAAATAAGGCTAGTACTAAAGACTAAAGCGATCAACTTTTTTAAGATTGGTTGCTTTCTTCATGTTCCCCTTTCGATATTTTCTCATCAATGAGTTTACTCCTTAAATGAAAATGCATATATTAAATTGAAAAACATCAATTATATAGTTTCCATTTAGGTATTAAATATTTTTATTATTGTACAAAAGTAAACAACAAAATACGGAACTATCTCACTTTCAAGCGCGTCCTAGTAAATACAGACTTTATGCAAAGATATCTTTGCTTTTTTTTATCTAATTGCTTTACAATAGTAGAATAGTAAGACTTTTATATTTTTAGAGAATATATGGAAGGAGGAAGGTTTTGCAAATTTGCAATACCATCAAATGAATGAAACTACTACCAAAATTACTAATAGGTATGATTATAGTTCTCGCCTTTATCGGTATATCTATTTATGTTTTAGTGCAACAATTTGAAAATTCACGAAACCATGCTGACACTTCTAAGCAAGAATACGTTGAAGAAAGTAAAAGTGTCGAAGAGTTCATTGGTTCCATTTCAGAAACAGCGCGTACACTTGCTGCAGAAAATGATCTATACGCTTCTGTTATGATTGCTCAAGCAACTCTTGAGAGTGAATATGGTCAAAGCGGCCTCGGTTCTTCACCAAATAATAATTTATTTGGCATGAAGGGAAAGTATAAAAACGACTCAGTGAAACTTGAAACGTCTGAAGATGATGGCAAGGGTAAAATGACAACCGTAATGGCTGATTTCCGTAAATACCCTTCCTATGAAGAATCTTTAGAGGATTACGTACGTTTACTACGCAAGGGTCTTTCTTGGAATAAAAAGTTTTACACTGGCGTTTTCAAAAGTAATACTAAATCCTATAAAGATGCTACAAAGCATTTAACAGGATCCTATGCAACCGATTCAAAATACAACAAAAAACTTAATAAACTTATCGCTGAATATGACCTCACTCAATATGATAAACCAGTTAAAAATAAAACTACCATCAAAGTAGAAGATGGCGACTCACTTAATCATATTGCTGAAACCTATAATGTTAAAGTTACTTCCATTAAACAATGGAATAAATTGAACACAGAAACTATTGAAACTGGACAACAGCTAGAAATTTTTCAATATTAAAAGATGATGACCCGGGTTAAGGTAGTGACCCCTTAAAGTTAGAGTTTTTATTATGCGGCTGATTGGTTGGTTTGAGTTCGGTATTGCACGGGACTTAGACCAGCCAATTTTGCTTTAATTCGTTTGTTATTGTAGTA